>JBBFLE010000020.1 GCA_037481695.1 bacterium
CAGCAAAGGCCCGCCGCTACTCCCCAATGGCCCAGTCTCTGGCACCAAAAACGCCACCAGATGACACGCGAAAACCTCAAATGCACGTAAAGCGAAATCTGGGTTTACTCTCCAAGGCTTGTTCCCACTTCCCTTTTTCTACACGTCTTCTTTCCTCTCCCCTGATTTCTCTCCTGAGTAACTTGCCCACCTTTGACTTGGGTAGCATGTCCCTAAACTCTATGTATGAAGGCACCTTGTAAGATGCCAATCTTTGTCTGCACCACCTGATGAGTTCAAAACCGCTCAATCCCTTCACGTCACTCTTTAGAACCACCAAAGCCTTTATTCTCTCACCCACCTTAGGATCCGGAACCCCCACCACGCATGCTGCCAGCACCGCTGGATGTTCCTGCAAAACCGCCTCTATCTCAGAGGCTGAAATCCTGTAACCCTTATGTTTTATTGTGTCAACTGTCCTGTCTACAAAATAAAGGTACCCCTCTTGATCCATTCTCACGATATCCCCGGTCCTGTACCAGAGGCGACCGTCCAGCTCCAGGAAGGCCTGTTGGGTCTCCTGGGGTTTGTTCCAATAACCTTCCACCATGGGGGTAGAATGAACCAAGAGCTCGCCTGGGGTGCCCGGTTCCATTTCTTGGAGGGTCTCGGGATCTACTATCTTTACGGACTTATTGGGCAGAACAGAGCCCATGCTCAGAGGCGGAATCTTCTGTCCTGGACGGCTTAGACTCACCCCACCCACGGTCTCCGTAGCACCGTATCCCTGATAAATGGGGATCCCAAACCGATTCTTCCAACGCTGGCCCAACTCCTGGGGCAGCACATCCCCGCCGCTAAAACAATATTTCAAGGAACTCAAGTCATAAGAATCCAGCCTGTCATGCTCCAATATCATTCGATAGAGAGCCGGAACTCCAAAAAGCGACAATGCCTTGTGCCGATATATTGCCTCCATCAACCCGTCAAGATTCACCTTAGGCAACAGAATCACACTTTCTCCACGCAGACACAGGGGGCCCAATCCAAAAATCTGTCCTAAGATGTGAAAAAGAGGAGCCCCTTGGACTACTATGTTACTGCCCTTGGGTATAAGTGGATCAGCCACCTCCAGCTGGACACGGGCAGACTCTAAGAAAAGCTCATGACTCAGAGGCACTCCTTTGGGGAAACGGGTGGTGCCGCCTGTGTAGAGGATCTCTGCGATTTCTGCTGGGGAGGCGTGATCTTCTTCGGGTGCCACCTTAGCAGAGTTCAGGAACCGACGGAACCCCATGTGACTGCCCCGGCTCACCACCTTCCCCCTGGGCACCTTGTCGAGAAGTCTTCCGAGAATGCGTTTCCAAAAAGGAAGCAGATCCGCCAGATTGGTATGTATGACTCTCTGGAAGCCTATCTTGGCGGCCAACTGGGTCACATAGGAATAGTTGGTGTCCATGCAGAAGATGGCTCGGGCACCGCTGTCTTGGGCTACATAAAGCAGATCGTGGCTTGTGTAGATGGGAGTTATGGGGACCATCACAACCCTGGCCATGAGACCTCCCAGCCAGGCCACAATCCACTGAGGACAGTTGGGAAGGTAAATGATGACCCTTTCACCAGGCCCGATGCCCGATGCTCTTAGGGCTGCGGCCACCTTCTGTGCCCAGCCCAGGACTCTTTCATATGAATAAGATGTGCCCAGAAAAAAAACCGCCTTTTTCTTGGGGTTGGCCAGGGCCTGTTCCTTGAATGCCTGGCCTATATTTCTTGCAGTTTCCGTCAAATGTCACCTCAAAGAAGCCCTGGGTACCTGCCTTCATACACCGAAATAGGCTGATTTCACCTCTGGGTCATCCATGAGCTCCTTGCCTGGCCCAGAAAGAGTCATCATGCCGTTTTCAATCACGTATGCATAGTCCAAGATGGGCAGTAAGGGCCTGGCAAATTGCTCTGCCACCAGAATGGTCACTTCGGCTTCCTCTCTTATCTTGACTATAGTTTCCACCAAATGACGCTGCATGAGAGGACTCAGACCCAAAAGGGGTTCATCCAGAAGCAAGACTCTGGGGGCTGTTACAAGGGCCATTCCTACTGCCAGCATCTGCTGCTCTCCACCGCTTAGAAACCCGGCACGCTTCCTGCGGTGCTGTGTCAACTGGGGGAAAAGCCTGAAGACCAACTTGATAGCTTCCACCATTTGACCGCGCCTCTTAAGGTATCCTGCTATGCGCAGATTTTCCATGACATCGCTTTCCGGAAAAATAGGGTGGCGCTCCCTGCAAAGCACTATACCTCTTTGTACCCGCTGGGGGGGTCTCAAGCCTGAGATATCCTCCCCTTCATAAAAGATCTGACCCAACAAGGTGATACGTTCCCCACCTCGTCTGAGCTCTCTTGTTCTCATTTCCACTATGAGTCCCGAAAGCGTGTGCATAAGGGTCGTTTTGCCGGCGCTGTTGGAACCGATCACCCCTCTTACCTGCCCTTTGGGTAACTCTATGCTTAGGTCATTTATGGCCAAGGCATTCTCAAAAAAAACCATCAGACCCTGTGCCTGAAGCATTGCTCCCTCCAGGTTTCTCCAAGGCGAGAGTCACTTCCGAAATCTAGAACCCGCCACTTCCCGGGAAGATGCTGCTTTGGAATTTCGGGCTTCCAGCAAAGGCAAGATCCGCCCATGTCCAATTCCATACTTGTTCAGCCCTCTGTGCCTAGATAGGCCTTTTTCACCTCTTCACTGTCCATTACTTCGGCCGGGCTGCCTTCTGCTATCTTTTGCCCAAAATTGAGAACCATGACCCTATCCACTATCCTAAAAAGCTCTCTCAAACGGTGTTCAACTAGAATGAGGCAGCGACCTTCCATCTGGAGTTTCTCTATTATGGGCACGGTGGAGGCCACCTCTGCCAGGCTAAGCCCAGAGAAAAGCTCGTCCAGCAAAATGAGATCCGGGCTTATGGCCATACACCTGGCCAGCTCAAGTCGCTTAAGGTAACCATGGGGAAGAACGCTGGCTGGTTTGAATGGAACCGAAGAATCGCGTTCAAAGCCCACCTCTTCCAGGAGGTCCAATGCCACGGTCTGTCTGTGTCCGTAGCTCCCCCCAGACAAAGAGCGCACTCTGGGGGAATAAAGAGGCACGACCAGGTTCTTGTATGCGGCAAGCCCGTAGAAGGGACGAGCCATTTGAAAAGTCCTTGCAATGCCCATTCTGGCTATGGAGTAAGGAGCCATGCCGGTAATGACTTTTCCTTTGAATCTCACTTGCCCGGAATCAGGTTTCACAAATCCGGTTATCAGATTGACCAGGGTGGTTTTCCCGGAGCCGTTGGGACCTATGATCCCCAAGGATTCTCCCTCTTTCAGATCAAAGGAAATCCGGTCCACCGCCCGAACCCCTCCGAAGTCCTTTGTGAGCTCCCGAACCTGTAGGATAATTGATTCTTTCATGACTCCACGGCTGTCCAACGTTCGAACTGGTGGTACTTGCGCCTCAGATAATGGAAAAGCCCCTCTGGTAATCCAACTATGAAAATCACGAGGAAGACCCCATAGAAGACTATCCTGAGAGCTCCCAGTGCTCTGAGGGCCTCGGAAAGTGGCACCAGTAAGAAGGCCCCCAGAGCCGGGCCTGCGATGCTACCCATGCCTCCCACCACCGCTGCAGTGATGGGAAGTATTGAATAGTCCAGGGCGAAGACAGGCATGCCTACAAACATATAGGCATGTGTCATGAAAGCCCCTGCCAGAGCGCCCAGGCAGCCGGCTAAGAATAAGGCTTGTGCCCTGAACCAATGGGCATTTATGCCAGAGCTTATGACACTGCGGTCGTTGTCCCTGATGCCCTGTAATACCAATCCGTAGTCGGTGCCCAGGATTCTTCGGTATCCGAAAAGAGCTGCCAGAAATGCCCCCAAACTCAAGACCAGCTCCACTCCCAGATTGGGAAATCCCTGGATACCGCTCAAGCCCTCTGTGCCCCCTAGAACTTTTGTGGCCTCTATGATGCGAACCAGCATCAGGGGAAGAACCAGGGTCACCATGGAGAAATAGATGCCTCGAAGTCTCAACACCGGGGCCAGGAGAATGGTGCAGATACCCCCTCCCAATAGGCTAGCCACCGGAATCGTGAACCACCACGGCCAGCCCCAGGCATGATGTAGTGTCCCGGCCAAGTAGGCTCCTACACCAAAAAAAAGAGCTTGTCCCAGGGAAACCAAACCAGCGCACACCAGAAAATCCCAGCTCATGGCCAGGATCCCGAAGATGGCACTTGTGACAAGCACTTTCTTCCAGTAAACAGGCAGTCCCAAAGCCAGGCAAAACAGCACCAGAAGTGGCACTACTCTGGGACACAGCAGATACAGGAGCTCTCTCCATGAACTGAGGGCAAATATATCCTCTGATCGGGCTTTGATGCCCCTGTCCAAGCGTTCTTTCCTGCCGTGGCGTTGGCCCATGGCCTCCTAATTCCTATTTCAGAGCTGGCTTCCCAAAGAATCCTTGTGGGGTTTTTGGCACCCACAGCCTGGCAGGCCCATCCCAAGAGCCTTGCAGCTCCTCAATTTCCTCTCCTGGCCTGTGATCACAAGCCTCATATCCTCTCCTCCAGTTCTTTCTGCTTGCCCAAGAGGCCTGAAGGCTTGATGCCCAGTATGAGAAGAATGGCCAAGAGATTCACTATCATCATCCAATGTGAGCCCAGGTACATGGAGGTGATGGACTGGGCCATTCCCAAGACAAAGCTAGCGATCACCATACCCAACGCACTTCCCAGGCCCCCCACTATGCAGACCGCCAAGGCCTCTAACAAGACATCATAGCCTGCATCCACAGATATAGTTCCGATGGGAAGTATGACCACTGCGGCTAATGCACAAAGGCCTCCACCAAAGGACATGGCAAGGGTAGCTATTCTGTCCGAGTCGATCCCTAGGCAAAGGGCAGTGTATTCATCCTGAGCTATGCCTCTGAAGGCCCGACCTGTGCGCGTATAGCGAGTGAAAAACCAAAGGAAGGTGGTGAGCCCTCCCCCCAAGACAAGGATGGAGACCCTCTGTAAATCCAAAAAAAGATTACCTATCTGAACTGAGCCCTCTGCAAAGACAGGCAAGGTATACTGGAAACCTATAAAGCCCAAGTAGCGAAAGAACTCCAGAATTGCCAAACCGATTCCAAAGGTAGCTATGACCTCTGAGATCACCATCCCACGGATGCGCACTAGCACTACCTTGTATAGCAAGGCTCCCAGTAAAGAGGTACCTATGACCATTAAGGGAATGGCTATACCAAGGGGCAGGCCCACTCTCTGCAGCAACATCCAGGTGCCGTAACCAGCCAAGACATACATGGCCCCGTAAGAGAAATTGGCTATGCCGCTTATACCAAAGGTCAGATTGAATCCCAATGCCACAAGAGCCAAGCTGACCGAGTTCACAACACCATAGAGCAGAGCACCCCATAACATGGACAGGACAAAGGCCTCCCGTGCCTTAATGCATGCTTTTTACCGCCTGCACACCATGCTGATTCATCAACTGGCTTCTCTCTACAAAACACTACCCCCCAGCCTGATCTTTTTCCCTTGGGCCTAAGATCGGCTTTGGACAAATACATCTTGACTCATGCCTGGACCTGAAGCCCTGGATCCTCAAACTAAGCTGCTCGGGCAGACATTTGGCTCAGGTCTTATATGGTCTGCCCTCTTTTTCTTAACGTGCCGGTTTTATCCAATCTGGCAGTTTGACTTTGGCCTCAGCCACACTCTCTGGGTAAACCACGACACGTTTGCCGCCCTTTTCCCATTGAATAACGCAGCCCAAGGCCGCCTGAGTGGGGTCCTCCCCGAATACTGCCTGGTGTCCCTGGTCAAAACGGATTCTGCCGATTGCCCCGGATCTATCAGACTTTTCCAGCTCCGAAACAATGGCTTCTGCATCCACCTTTGCTGCCCTTTCCAGGGCCTCGGCCAATAGATATACCGAGTCGTAAGAAGGTGCAGGGCCGTGTCCAGACTGCACTTCTTTGCCCCATCTCTTCTTGTAAGCTTCATAGAAGGCAACAGAAGCTGGCACCTTGGGGACCGGGATATTCCCGATCTCGAAAATGGCGTTTAGAGCTCCGTCTATTTTACCCTCGAAGGTCTTCCAGGCCTCGGAGCCCGACATTGGGGAGATAAAACCGGCCATGAGGGCGCCCACCTTCATGCTGTTCCATTGCTTCACCAGGATTCCGCTCTGAGGCATATCGAATACTGGCATTATCACCTGGGCTCCGGCAGCCCTGGCCTTCAGCAATCCGGCCGAGAAATCCGAAGCGCCTGTGGGATATGCCTCTATGCCCAGGATCTCCCAGCCTGCTGCCTTGAGAATCTCAGCCACCTTCTCTGCAGTGCCTCTGGCCCACAGCACGTCTTGGTGCATCACGAAAAGCTTTTTGAAGCCGAATTCCTTTTCCAGGTGTTTCATCATCCCTACCAGGTAACCGACGAGATACTTGGCATTTAGGCAAGTCCTGAAAACATAGCGATACTTGTCGGGCTCTTTCTTGATTTTTTCCTCCGAGGCAGGAGTCATGGCTATGGTTCCCAACAGGGGCACCTTATACTTGGCCAGCATGTCCATGCCAGCTAGAAGAGCCTCGGAACGAAACGGCCCTACTACCATGGCGTGCACTTTTTTCTCCAATATCATCTTTTCCATGCCCAACAAAGCTTCTGGGACTGGCACGCCCGGGGCCGCATCCCTGATGTCTATAGATTCGAGGGCCAGCTTTTTCTTGGAGCCTGCCAGGCTGACACCTCCTTTGGCATTTATCTCTTCTACGGCCAGGGTTGCAGCCTTGAGACTCTCGTCGCCTTCCAGGAAGCCTGTGGAAGTGGCCACTCCGACCACCACAGTATCCGACTGTGGTAGGGCCTGGTTTGTAAAGCACCAGTTCCCAACAAACACACCAATTGCGATCCACGCCAAGAGTTTCCATCGTGCCATCTTCGACCTCCTTTGGTTTGGCCCCAGGCCCTGGACCCTTTTTGTGCTTTGACCAGAAGGGACCTGGACAATTAATGACCTTGGGCAAGAAAAACCAGCACCTCATGGCCACCGGAAGTTTCCTGCCAAGATCAAGCAGGGTGATTCTCTCCAGGATTAAAGCCCAATTTACTAGTGCCATGTTCAACGTGTCAAGAGATCAATCTTGCCTCTGCCACAAATGCGCATCGGCAAATGAGCATCTTCTGACTGCTTGCTTAAAGTCTTGGGGAGCAAAAAGTTCTTGATTCAGTCATATCTGTTGGGGCCAGCATCTGGCAGAAAGGCTCCCCCGGGGTCTTTGCTCAGAAGGATCTTGTGATTTCTGCGTGTCAAGAAAGTCTTTAACTCCAGGGCCTTGCCGTCTGTCTCCAGGCTCACCATTCCGTCCTCGCCAGTATGAAATATCTCAGCGCCCAGCTCCCTGTACCTTTGTAGAACCTGGGGATGAACCAGCCCGCCCTGGCCTGCCTTGGAGGAAAAGATCACAATGCGGGGCATTACTCTTTTGACAAAATCCTCGGTGCTGGAACTCCTGCTTCCATGATGCGGGGCCAGAAGTACAGTACAGGCAAGATCTTCCCTATCCAGCAGGAGTCTTTCTGCCTCGGCCTCCACGTCACCGGGCAGCAAGACCGACACCTCTCCCATATTGACTCTCAAGACCAAAGAGCGATTGTTTGTCTCAGAAGCCCTGCTCTTAGACCTGAGAGGTAAACCTTGACAGGGAGGATGCAAGACCTCCAGCCGGGCCTGTCCCATGTACCAGGTTTCTTTGCTGCAAAGGGCCCTGGGTGTCCACCCCAGATTCTGGACTGCCTTCACAAACTCCAGGTAACTTTCATCACGGGGCCGGTGTCCGTTGTCCCAAATCCCATCCTTGACTTTGAAGGCGCGCAATATGAAAAAAAGGCCTCCCAGGTGGTCTGGATGGGGATGGCTCAGGATGATCCTGCTTAGGCTCATTATTCTTCTGTCCCACAACACAGGAGCAACACACATGGCCCCCACATCAGGCCGGCCTTCCAGGTTCCCTCCTCCATCCAACAAGAGGCTTTTCCCCCCAGGAGCCTCCATCAGTACAGAGGTACCATTGCCCACCGCTATGAAGTGAAGCCTTAGGTTTTGATCACGGAGCTTCGCGACCCATTGCCCTGTCCATAGAAAGATCAGCACAAGCACCAAGCCCAGGGTTGCCCGGCCTGCCCATGGGACTTGCCGAATGGAACAAACTCCTAGGCATATCAAGTAAAAAATCACTATTTCCCAGAATCTGGGAGTAGGAAGATAGAAAACCCCGCCCCATGAAGCTGCCCAGAAGATTATTCTCATGACCCAATCGGTCATCCAGCAGGCCACCCACAAGAGGGCCAGCCCGGCAGCTTCCCATACGAGGCTAAGAAAGCCTCCCAAAAGAGCCATGGGCAAGATCAGCCACCCCAGTACAGGCAATCCCAAGAGATTTGCCGGAATTGAATAAACAGGCACCAAGTGGAAGTGCATGACCACCAAAGGCAAGGTGACAAAAGAAGCCACTAGGGTGGTAAGCGCTGCTAGCAGAGTTTTTTCCCAGGGGATCCAATTCCATTTCTTATTGGATGGGGAGGGGCTTTGATCCTTTGGGGGCAGAAGGGCCATGAGTTTGGGTACACAGTAAATAATGCCCATTACTGCCAGAAACGAGAGCTGGAAGGAGAGCTCGAACAGGGAAGAAGGATTGAGTACCAAGATGATCAAGGCGGCCAGGGCCAAAGCATGATAGAGCCTTCGCACCCGGTCCATGATGAGGGCTCCGGCCAGGGCCAGGACCATGATCAAAGAGCGTTGCACAGAGGGGGTCATCCCGGCCAGGATGCCGTAAGCCAGAAGTGTTGGTATTGTCATAATCCAGGCCAGTTTTTGGATGGGAAACCTCAAGACAAGCCCTGGCCATAAACTGAGTAATTTCATAGAAACCCAGTACACACCCAAAGCTACCAGCCCAAAATGAAGCCCGCTTACGGCCAGAATGTGGGATAGCCCCAGCGTTGCAAAGGCCTCCCTATGCTTTGGTGGCAGCGCTTTGGCCTGGCCCACGATCAGAGCCAAGAGAACTTCCTTGGCTGGACTGGGCAGTTCCATGCTGATCAGTCGGGTGAGCTCCCAACGAAGGTCTTCCACCTGCTGTCTGACCCAAAGGCCTCGGCCCCGTTCCATTAAGAGCGCATGCTCTGCATCGGGCAGAAATCCAAGGAATGCTACACCCCTCAAGGCCAAGCTGCGGGCTCTGTCTGGGGCTCCGGGATTGAGTCGGCGCTCTGGAAGCCGTAATTTTGTCTTGAATCTGAGCCTGTCTCCGTAGCGAAATCTCTCCCCCCCTTTAGCTACGGTTAGAAGCATTCTCACATTGATTTTCTTGGCCTCAAGACCCTCAAAGAGGGCTCCCAGCTCCACAAGAAGCCTTACCCCATCTGGTCTTAACTCTGGGGGCCTAATCAGCACACCTTCCAAGTCGCAAGGCTCTGTCTCAGATTGCGGCAAACCATGTTCCCAAGGAAGATTATTTGCTGTTCCCCGCTGCCCGTGCCAGGCTCCCAATGTTAAGAAAACAAAAAAGGCCATAATCCTTTGTGCAACCACAAGTTTGTCTTTGGTCCCAAGGAGGATCCAACCACCCAAGAACAGGAAAAAGGAAATCACCCAAAGAAGCTGCAGGCACAAGAGACTCCCACAAAGAATCCCACTAGCGAAGGCCAGCACCAGGATCGGGAAAAGGCGGGCACCAGACAAAAAACTTCACCTCTCTCGGTGGCCTTATCATACTCGAAAAGGTCTTTGGGGGGATCATAGCGGCGCTGCCTTGTGTGTCAAGCCCCCAGGGCCACTCAATAGGTGCTCTTTACTGCAAGACAACGCTAGTGTATTTTCTGGTAGCCTCTGGCACCTGACCGGCAAACCGCTTGTTTCAAGATAGTCCACCTGCGGTCAGGACAGTGGGGAAGGAGATTTTTTTCCAGGCTCTCATGTTTGAGAAAGCATTTTTTGGGGGGACATAAGCGCTTGAACGTTAAAGCAGTGGGGAGAACCCATGTGGGCCGGGTGCGGGGAAACAATGAAGACTGTTTTTGTGTGGACGAGGAGCTGGGCCTTTTTCTGGTTGCCGACGGAATGGGCGGTCATTCCTCGGGAGAGGTGGCCAGCCGAATGGCTGTGGAGATCCTCCAGCAGGCTTATGCAGAAGCTGCAGAAGAAGCTACATGGAAGGATAAGCCCCTGGCGGAACAAAAGAGACTCATCCAAAACATACAGATGGCAAACAGGGCAATACATGAGCTTTCTCTAAAGGAACAGCATTACAGGGGGATGGGAACAACCCTGGCGGGAATTCTCCTTAGGCATGACTTCTTGCTATGTTTCCATGTGGGAGACAGTCGCATCTACAAGTATAGAGACACCCTTTACCAACTCACCGAGGATCATTCGGTGGTGGCACAGCAGCTCAAAATGGGCCTCCTGAGCGAGGAGCAGGCTCGCACTTCGAGGATAAAAAACGTGATAACCAGGGCCATAGGTGTGCAGTGGGATGTGGAAGTGGACGTTTCTGTCCAGCACCCGCAAGAGGGAGATATGTACATGATTTGCAGTGACGGCCTGTCCGACTTCGTTTCTCTGGAAGCAATGGAGAAGGTGCTTGTGGCCCACAGTGGAGACTTGGAAAAAGCAGCTTCCCGGCTGGTGGAGGAGGCCTTGGAAAAGGGCGGGCATGATAATATTACGGT
The DNA here is from genome assembly GCA_037481695.1 of bacterium. NCBI lineage: Bacteria > bacterium. The sequence continues at coordinate 10,769 of JBBFLE010000020.1, forward strand.
TGTACTGATCAGGCTCGAGGCAGCATGACCCGGACTACCGCAGCTCCACCCATAGCAAGGAAGAGGCAGGGGGAGGTGGTTTAGCCATGGCCAGGTTGATCGTCAAATTCAGAGGTGCCGTAGTGCAGGAACATCTCCTGGACAAACCATCCATCCGCATAGGCAGGAGAGAAGGAAACGACATTCGAATAGACAATCTGGCCGTCTCAGGCAACCACGCAAAGATAGAAAAGATAGATGGATCTTACATAATCGTGGATCTAAAGAGCACAAATGGAACCTTTGTGAACAACAAGAAGATAGTTCAGGCCAGGCTTCGCCATTTAGATGAAATAATGATCGGAAAGCACATTCTCATATTCGAGGATGAGTCCCAGGAACCTCAGCCAAGGCAAGAAGAATCTCAGCAACTTCCTCCAGAGCCCATTGAGGAGCACTCCCCCAGCAGAACCACAGGGGAGTTCACGGGCAAACCAGCGGTGCTCAGATTTCTGGAGCCTGCCCGCCACAGCGAGGTCTTGCTTCACAAGAAGATCACTGTCATAGGCCGAAGGGAGGATGCTGAAGTCAGACTGCGAGGGCTTTTTGAACCCAAGGTGGCAGCCATCATTGCCAGGAAAGCTAAGGGGTATTCTCTGCTCCCAGAGGCAAAGGCCAGGGTCCTCTTGAATGGACAACAAATTTCCCAGCGCACGGATTTGAAAAGCGGTGATGTCATAGAGATTGGCTCGCTAAAGCTGGTCTTCTCAGAGAGCTGAAGGAGTTCATTAAGAATGGTGCTGGCCAAGAGTTTTTATGGAGTGAGGCTTGGAAGCGGATCTGTCTTGGAAGATGGGAATCATCCTTTTAGCATAGCAGGCTTGCGCTGGGCAGCCTTGAGCGGACGGGATGGGCATTGATTAGGGACACCCTAGAGCCTCAGGATTTGGACAAGGACACCATGGGAGAAAACCCCACGGCAAACGAGTCCTTTGGTGAATACCTGCTCAGGGAGCGTCAACTGCGCAACATTTCCCTGGAAGAGATATCCCAGAGGACGCGCATATCATTGAGAGTGCTTAAGGCATTGGAAGAGGAACGATGGGAAGAGCTTCCGGCGGATGTGTACATTAGAGGGTTTTTGAGAACCTACTCGCGTTACTTGGGTCTTGATGAAAATGAAGTCTTGGTGCGTTATGAGGACCAGCGACCCGGTGTTGCAGCCCCCAGCAAAGATCTTTTCCGTCCCATAGGCAGGCCCAGACCAAGGCGCAGGAGGCTTTGGTTACTCTTAGTGATTCTTGGCTTTGCCCTTTTGGCTCTTTACTGGTTCTGGGGACGCCATCTTTTTCTGGGGTATGACATTTCAACCAGGCCTGCCCCGCCAGGCCCACATCTTCGCCCTGTGCCCATGCCCCCGGCCCCCCCCAATGGAAGTTGATGCTGTTGGCAATGGAACATAAGCGGTGATGGCCAGTGGTCAGCATGACAAGTAGGCTCGTCAGAGGAGGTCGGGGGCTGCCAAGTCCCAAGGTTACCTGGAATCAGGATCCATGCACTTGAAAAAATGGAAAAAGCGGCTTAAGAGAGGGCCCGGAGCGTGGGCGGCATTTTTCGGGCTGGGATTGCTTTATGTGGTATTGCATCTGGTCCCCATAAATGCACTACCAAGAGTAGGTCTTTGGGTTGGAAGGATGATCGCCCTTCTTGGTGGTCCTAGAAGACGCATTGCATTGAGAAATCTGAGTAAGGCATTTGGCTCATCTTTGGGTTTTCACAGCAAGCGAGAGCTGGTCCAGAGGCTTTTGAAAACTCTCGGCCTTACCCTTGCAGAATTGGGGCATCCAGGCTTCATGAGCTTGGATTCTCTGCGCGAGAGAGTACCCATCCAGGGTCTGGAGCACTTGCAACAAGCCTTGTCTCAAGGTAGGGGAGTTATTTTGGCTACAGCCCATTTCGGAAATTTTCCTCTCATATTGGCCAGGCTGGGGCTGGAGGGATATCACGTCGGGGTAATAATCAGGGATCCACGCCACAGGCCGGTGGCGCGTTTTCTGGATAGATGGAGGGCCAGTTACAATGTCAAAACGCTCAAGGATAAACCTCGGTGGGCCTCGGTGAAAGAGGCTCTGGCCCTTCTTCGTGAAAATGGAATACTCGTGTTGCACGTAGATCTGAATGTCTCGGAGGGAGGTCTTTACGTGCCTTTTTTTGGACATTGGCTTCCCACCTTCAGAGGTCCTGCAATGTTGGCCCTTCGCTCTGGAACCCCCTTGTTGCCCACCTTCATAAGAAGGCTTCACGGTCTGCACCACAGGCTAAGTATCCATCCCCCCATCCAGGTGCAGCTTTGCGGTGATCGGGAGGAAGACACCTGGCGCATTCTTCTGGCTTTGAACCAAGAAACCGAGAAGATCATCAGTCAGTATCCTGACCAATGGTGGTGGATCCACAGAAGGTTTAGAAAAGAAAAACCTGCTTCAGAGGTAGGTCGCTCTTTGCATGCCCAGGCCTAGATACTTCTTCCCAACCCTTGGATTACCATGACCTGCGTGATTCATACGGGAGCTGATGCGGGCAGGACGAAGGTTTTTGGGGATAAACCCATTTAATGAAATCCGGCCTGGCTTTCTGTATGGGGTCTCTCCCCACTTGTAGAAAGAGACTCCAGAGCAGAGCCAAACCTGACTTGCCTGACACCCAGGCAACACCCCTGGGACGGCCAGTAATGGGCAAGAATTCCTTTATTGGCCGGATAAGGACTTGAAGCCGTATTTTTTGAGCTTATACCTTAACATGCGTTCGCTCAGACCCAGGATCTTTGCAGCCTTGCTTTGGTTGAAGCGGGCCTCCAGCATAGCTTTTTCTATCAAACGCCTTTCCAGGGATTCCACAGCTGCTCGGAGTCCCTTTTTTTCTTCTACCTGTTCTGAAAAGACCGTTTCCTTGGTTCGAAGTCCAAAGGGCAAATCCTGGCTCTGGATCACCGTGTCCCTGGTTATAACCACTGCACGCTCCACTATGTTCTCAAGCTCTCTTACGTTTCCCGGATAGTCATACTTGTACAGAAGATCCATGGCCTCACGGCTCACCCCCTGGATTTTTTTACCGTTGTCCCTGGCATAGCGCTTGAGGAAGTGCTCTACAAGGGGACGGATGTCCTGGCGCCTTTCCCTCAGAGGGGGCACCTTTATGGTCACCACATTGAGCCGGTAAAAGAGGTCTTCCCTGAAGGAGCCTTCTTTGATAGCAGACTCCAGATCCTTGTGGGTTGCGCTTATGAGCCTTACGTCAGCGTGCAAAGTGGTGGTCCCTCCCACCCTTTGGAACTCCCCCTCCTGGAGGAACCTCAGCAGCTTTACCTGCACGGGGGGGGAGAGATCCCCTATTTCATCCAAAAAGAGAGTACCGCCGTCGGCCTGCTCAAATCTGCCTATGCGCCGCTGTATTGCTCCGGTAAAGGCCCCTTTCTCATGGCCGAAAAGTTCGCTTTCCAAGATGGACTCTGGTAAGGCAGCACAATTCACCGTTACCATAGGCTTTTGGCTGCGGGGGCTCAAGGAGTGGATAAGCCTGGCCAGAAGCTCCTTGCCAGTGCCGCTTTCCCCCAGAATCAATACAGCGGCCTTGCTGGGAGCCACCCTCCCTGCAAGGTTCACCACCTCCGCCATCTCCGGGCTCTTGTAAATCATCTCCCCGGGATCCACCCCTTTTTCACGCAGCCTCTCCCTGAGCAGATCGTTCTCCCTTATCAAAGTGCGGCGTTCCGCCACCCTCCCCAAGGTGATGAGTAATTCCTCCAGGTCTATGGGCTTGGTCACATAGTCAAAGGCTCCCTTTTTCATGGCCTCCACGGCGCTCTCTACGGTCCCGAAGGCAGTTACCATCAGCACGTCCAGATCAGGCTGGATCTTCTTGGCCTGTTCCAGCACCTCCAGACCGCTCATACCCGGCATCTTCTGATCCATGACCACCACGTCAAAGGTACGCTCCCTCAGAAGATCCAGGGCCCTTGGGCCGTCTTGGGCCTCTGCCACCTGGTGTCCCTGTTTCCTTAGGAACCCGGCCAGCATTTGCCTCTGGGATGACTCATCTTCCACGATCAGCAGTTCCAGCGGTTTCATGGCTGACGGGCCTCTCTCAAGCAGTGTGTGATCTTGGAAGGGAAACAAAAAAGCTTGTGCCCTTGCCTTCTTGGCTTTCCACTGTTATGTCTCCTCCGTGCAACCGCACTATCTCTCTGGCTATATGAAGCCCCAGTCCTAGGCCTCTGGCCTTGGTGGAGTAACCTGGCTCGAAGATCTTTTCAAGCTCTTCTCCACTTATCCCTCTTCCGCTGTCATGGATCTCCAGCACTACCCTTGATCTGTCCTCTGTTTTATAACCCAACCTCAAAACACCCCCTTGCTGACCCATTGCTTCCATGGCATTTACGGTCAGGTTCAGTAAGGCCTGCATTATCCTGTCGGGATCCACCAGGACCCTCGTCTCATTATCCTCCCCTGACACAACAATCTGGATGCCACAGGAGGAGGCCTGGGGTTGGATCAGGACAGACAAACGATCCAGCAGCTCTCTGGCCATGAGCTCCTTCACCTCCAGAGCGCCTTTTCTGGTCAGCCCCAAGAACTCCTCCACTATGCGGTTGATTCTTTGGATTTCTCCTCTGATGACATTTACCAGACGAGAGAACTCTTTCTGGGAATTCTCCTGGGAGGGTGCATACTCTCTGCCCACCATCTGGACCGCCATGCTGATGGCATTGAGGGGATTTCTCACCTCGTGGGCCACAGCCGCAGCCAGCCTTCCCAAAGAGGAAAGGCTTTCAGCCTTTTGTAGCCTATCTCTCATTTCCTGAATCCTGGAGCGATGACGGTTTTCTTCCCTGTACAGGAAGCCCACAGCCAAAAAAGCCAACAGGGTCATCATCCCGCTGGAAAGATAAATCTGGATTCGGTTTGTCTCCAGAAGGGAATCCATCTCACCTGGGTCAAGCCCCACATGGGCAGTCCCCACTACTTTCTCATCCATTCTAAAAGGTAGAACTATTTCAAGCACTTGTCTTCCATCTGAAGTCTCCTGCCTGAGGGCCCTGGCAGCAACTAGAGACTCAGCTTTGCTGTGAGCTCCTGTTTTCTTGGGCATGGCCTCCCCAGCCTCGGCCAAGAGCGCACCACCTTCATCAATCACCCGCATGTAGAGCACTCCTTTTCTCCAGCCCCCCACTTCCAATGCCTCCTGGATTGCGGCCTTCAGTCTCCAGGCCAGCAGTTCCTCTTGTCCCAAGGCCAGCAACACCAGACCGTTTCCACTGCTTCTTCGTAAGGCCACATATGGAAAAGCCCTCAGGCCACTGCGCCAAGGAAAAAGCTTCAGGGACACCCACTTTGCTTCTTTCAGCAGAGTTGTGGCTTGCCCCATGATCTCCTGAGAAATGGGCCCGCTTGCCTTGAGGATCTGCCCTTTTTCATCCACAAAGGCTATGGCTTGAAGACTCATGAGCCTTGCCATTTTCCTTAATTCTTCAGGAGGAAGATTCCCCTGTTCCTCTAGGGCATCCAACTCCCTTGCCGCCTCTATGAGGGAGGTGGCCAGGGCTTCGTGTGCCAAGTTGGTAGTCTCCCCAAGACCCGAGCCCCCACCACTGAAGGGGTCGTAAAGCTCCTCCATTTTATTAAGATAAGAAAAAAGCTCTCTGGATATCCTCTCCACACCCTCCACAATGGAGGAGGCCTTGTTCTCTTGCACCTGGAGAAGTGTTGCCTCCATCCTCCTGGAATTCAAGAAAGCCAGTCCCAAAAAAAGAATCACAAAAATGACTCCCGCCAGACTGACAACTAAAGGCTGGACAAGACCCGATGGTGCTAACTCGGGCTTGATTCTTCTGGAATTGTTTGCTCTTTTCTCTGTCAAGTCTCACCCCTCTTAGCAGGCCCTGATCTTTGTGGGCCTCCCAAAAGAAACATGACCAGGAAAAACCTTATACCCCTGTTGCCCTTACTGCTTTCTTGGACTTCCGGGGATTCCCTTGCTCCAATTTGCTAAAAACATACCATAATTAATGCATCCAGACACGCAGCCCACAAGTAATGCCAGGAAAATATGGCCTTCCCCCAAGGATATGTTGCTTGTTCCATGAAAGAGGACCAGTCAGAGATCCCTCTTGGTTTAAGAACCGTGAACAGGCCATGGCATGCCCTTGTATTTTGCGACAATAATGTCGAAAGAGCAGCCATGTCCATATCCATTGTTTAGATATATGAATTTACTTGCTTTTTTCTTCGTGGATCCTGATTCCCTCGACATTTCTTGCCCTAGGCCCAATCTTTTTTCAAAGAAAGGTCTCGAGCCTCAATTACTTGAAAATCCTAACATAATACAAACTGGCACGGCTTGTGCTTTCAAGAAAGCAACAAAGGCCATGCGAGGCCAAAAAAAACAGGGTTTCCAAAAGAGGAACCCCATAGAGTGACAAGGAGGGTAAAGGAGATGAAAAGACGGTTGGCAGTTTTGATTGCAGGAGTCGTTCTTCTGGGATGGGCAGCCAATTCCTTGGCTGGCCCCGGATGGGGAAGAGGCATGGGACCAGGGGGAGGCCCCGGCCCTCATCCTTATATGGCCTCCTATCTGGGACTCACCCAGGAACAGGAAGCTCAACTACAGGCCATGAGGGAGAAGCATTTCAAGGAGATCTCCCCCTTGCAGCAAGAGCTTTTCAACAAGAGGCAAGAACTCAGACTTCTTTGGACAAGTCCCAACCCAGATGCAGAACAAATCATAGCCAAGCAAAGAGAGATAAACCAACTCCAGGGCCAGATTCAAGAGATGTCCACGAAACATCTCCTGGAGGCCAGAAGCATTCTTACCCCAGAGCAGCAACAGAAGCTGGGCTCAGGCAGAGGGCCGGGGCTTGGGGCCGGCTGGGGTAGAGGAGCCATGAGAGGTTGTTGGTAGGCACAAGGGGGGCAGGGGCAACCCTGCTCCCAGAAAATCCCATGGCTTGGGCCATCCGCGGGGAAGGGTGAAACTGGGGCTGGCCGCAAGTAATTCTGCTTAAGACTCGCTATGTACAGCTTACCCTTTCACGGTGGCAATAGACGGTCAGTCTGCCTCCCCGCACAGATCCCAGGAGGGTCATCCCCACGTTCTCGGCCAGGGCTACACCCAAGGCCGTGGCGGCCGATCGGGATGCCACCACTGCAATACCCACCCGGGCAGCCTTAAGCACTATCTCGGAGGAAGCCCGGCCCGTGGTGAGAAGTATCTTGTCCTCCAGTGGAATCTTGTTTTTCATGGCGTGTCCCACAATCATGTCCACCGCGTTGTGGCGTCCGATGTCCTCCCTGAAAACCAACAATTGATCGGCACTGGCCAGACCCGCTGCATGGGTGGCACGAGCCTCTTTGTAAAGGCTTCCTCTGATACTGGCTTGATGCATCAACTCCACTATTTTCTCTGGGCTCAATTTGGGTCCGGGCCCCACCCTCTTGATCTGAATCCCGTCCAAAGGTTGATAATACAGACTCGCCCTTCCACATCCGGCACCAAGGGTCCTTTTATGCAGGAGCTCTTGCCTGAGCTTGCGTTTTTCCTTGAGCTCCACCCACACAAAACCGCCCCTATCATCCGTTCTTAAAGACAAAACCTCCTCCCAGCTATCCAAGATCCCCTCGGAACGCAAAAAACCAACTGCCAGTTCCTCTGGATGCTGCCCTGTGCAAAGAAGCGTTACCAGCTCTTGCCCGTCCAGGTAAATGGTAAGAGGTAATTCCCTGACCAGATTCACCTGGGACTCCGTGAGAATCCCATTTTGCAGCACTAGAACTCTTCTGTTTTCTATGATCTCGTCCTTCATATCGCACACATCCGCCCCTTGATTCCCAGTTCAACGCCAGTTTCCACTGTCCCATTGCCATTGCCCGTCTTGGACTGCCCCCAGGGTACCTTTGCCATTTTCTATTTCCTCAAGACCCTCTTGTCTCCCACCCGCATGGTGAGTTTTGTTCTGTCAAAGTACTCCAACAGGGGGATCATGTACTTCCTGGAGAGGCCCGTCATCTCTTTGAAGTCCAAGGGCTGTATCTCGCCCTTTTCTTTTAGAAAAGCCACAAGTTTCTCCTCCAAGGCCCGAATCTCCCCCGAGTGAAAGTAAAGGCCTTCTTTCACCTTTATCAGTTTCCCCTGTCGAACCATGAGTTCCAACAGATCCCTGGCCTCTTTTTCCTGAAGCTTAAGCCTCTCCTCTACCTCTTTCTGCAATGGAGGTTGAAGCCCCACGCTCAGGAAAAGAGCCTCCAGTTCCTTTAGACGGGCCTGTTGTTTTTCTCCGAGATTTACCTTGTGGCCCTTCCATCGCCACCTGTCGCCCTCCACCACCACCTCCCCCTCTTCCAGAAGACCCTGCAAAACCTGGGAGAAAAGCCTGCTGGAGGGTCGGGATGCACATCTGCCTCTCAAGTCTTCTTTGGGGATCCCAGGCTCCAGAGGATGCCCGTGGAAGTACTGCTGAAGTGCTTTGAGCACCTCAGCCCTAACCATGGAATAAACCTCCGTGGCCACAAAAAGCATGTCTTCCTGCCTGCTTCTGCCTCCTGTGCCCGAGTCTATCTCTTTGGCATCAGCCTTGAACCTAGGAGATTCCAGCACCTGAGCCCAAAGCTCTTCTGCCAGATTGAGCCTTTGCACCAGCTCAGCCTTGGTCATCCCCTTGGTGCCGCTGGCTTTGATCAAACTCAGGCTAATCCTTATGGGATCTCCGCTTTTGAGTTCTTCCAGGTAGGACATGACCTCTTGGGAATTGCGTTTGTGTTTTCGAGGAAAACCATCCAGTACAAGACCCCCTCCGATGGTGTAGGCAGGGGAATAGCTACGAATAACGAAGGGATCCCCGTGGACCACCACCGTAGGGGATTCCAGCCGGATCTGAACCTCAGCCTCCTCTCCAGGTTCCAGGACCTCCCGATCCAGCAACACAACCCTAGCCAGGATCTCTGCGGTGCCAGTATGAAACCTGACTCGGGCCCTGTTCTTGAGCTTCCAGGGGGCTGAGACAAGATACTCCAAGTGGGCATCCACCATGTGGGTCACAGGAAGAGAATCAGGAGGTATCAGCACATCGCCCCTTTCTATTTGCTCCTTTTCAACGCCCTGAAGATTCACGGCCGTGCGCATACCTCCAAAAGACTCTTTGACAGCCATGCCGTGCACCTGTAGCCCCCTTACTTTGGTGCGAATTCCCCTGGGAGCTACCTCCACTGGATCCCCTTCCCGGATTCTTCCGGCAACCAGGGTGCCTGTCACCACCGTACCGAAACCCTTGATTGTAAAAGACCGGTCAATAGGTAGTCTGAAGTACCATGCTGGAGGTCTTTCCTGGATTTGAGAAGCCAGCCCATCTAACTTCTCCAGAAGATCCCCCAAACCCTGGCGTGTCAAAGCGGATGTTCTCACCACCGGGGCTCCCTCTAGAAAAGTCCCCTGGAGAAACTCCCTGAGGTCTTCCTCCACCATTTGGAGCCATTCCTCTTCCACCAGGTCCACCTTGGTAAGGGCCACCAAACCCTTCTTGACCCTAAGTAACTGGCAGATGTCCAGGTGCTCCCTGGTCTGAGGCATTATGCCCTCGTCTGCAGCAACAACCAGGAGCACCAAATCCACACCAGTGGCTCCTGCCACCATGGTCTTGACAAACCTCTCATGGCCAGGCACATCCACTACGGCGGCTAGTCTTCCGCTGGGAAGACTAAGGTGTGCAAAGCCTAGCTCGATGGTGATACCCCTTAGCTTTTCTTCCTTGAGCCTGTCGGTATTAATTCCGGTTAGGGCCTCCACAAGCGCCGTTTTTCCATGGTCTATGTGACCGGCTGTCCCGATGATGATCTCACGCATGGGAAACCTCTGAACCCCCCCAAGGGGCTGGATTAATTAACTTCCTTGAGTTTCCACAAGGGCCCCAGCTCAATGCCAAGACCCCGGTTCTGTGTGATTTGGTTGTGCCAGACTCTAGAGATGCCCGCAGGGCCATTTTCTCATTGCTTTCAGCCATAGGTTTCCCCCCTCATCCTTATCCCCAGCTCCTTGAGCTTCTTGTGTAGATGACTTCTTTCCAAACCCACGGCTTCTGCAGTGCGGGATACATTCCCACCATATTCTCTGAGCTTTTCCTCCAGAAAAGCTTTTTCAAAAGCCTCTCGGGCCTCTCTGAGGCTCTGCGGTGCTCTGGTTCCAGGCTTTGGGACCTGGGGTCCAGCCCATATGGGTGGTGTCAGATCTGCGATCTCCACCACCTGGGAACGGGCCAAAATCAACAACCTCTCTACCACGTTTTTCAGCTCTCTTACGTTTCCAGGCCAGCTATATTTCTGAAAAGCCTCCATCACCCCATGGGAGAACTGCCTCCTGGGATATCCTCTGCCCTTGCAGAACTCCTCCACAAACTCATCCACCAACAGAGGGATGTCCTCCAATCTGTCCCTGAGAGGAGGCACCTCCACCGGAATTACGTTGAGTCTGTGGTATAGATCCTCCCGGAACCTGCCAGCCCTGATCTCTTCTTCCAGGTCTTTGTTGGTGGCAGCCACTACCCTAACGTCTACCTGTATGAAGCGGCTTCCCCCTACCCTTTGAAATCTCTGCTCCTGGAGAATCCTCAGAATCTTGGCCTGGGTACTCAGGCTCATGTCACCGATCTCATCCAAAAAGAGAGTCCCCCCGTGAGCCAGATCAAACTTGCCCCTGCGCATCTGAGTGGCCCCTGTGAAGGCTCCCCGCTCGTGGCCGAAAAGTTCGCTCTCGATCAGTTCTTCTGGAATGGCAGCACAGTTGACCTCCACAAAGGGCCCCTGAGATCTCTTGCTGTGCCTGTATATGGCGCGAGCCACCACCTCCTTGCCTGTACCGTTCTCCCCATGTATGAGCACAAAACTGGAGGTAGGGGCTATGATCCTGATCTGCTCCCTAAGTCTCTGGATTGGGAGACTTATCCCCGTCACTTCCTCCCTGGGACTTACCTGCTGGCGAAGCCAACGGTTCTCCTGCTCCAGGGAGGAATATCTGAGGGCGTTTCTCACCACCAGAAGTATCTTTTCAAGGGAAAGGGGCTTTTCGATGAAATCATAGGCCCCCAGTTTGGTTGCTCTAACTGCCAGATCTATGGAGCCGTGTCCAGAGATCATCACTACGGGCAAGATGGGCCAGCCCCTTCTCATCTCTTCCAAGACAGCCATGCCATCTTTGTCAGGCAGCCAGATATCCAGCAAAACGCAATCGGGAGTTTCCTCTTCCAGGATGGACAGGGCCCTCTGAGCGTCCTGGGCCAGCAGCACCCGATATCCCTCATCTTCCAGAATACCTTGTAGAGACTTGCGAATGCTCTCTTCGTCGTCCACCACGAGTATGGTTGCCTGATCGGGTTTCATGATGCTTTTCCCTCTTGCTCCCACTCCCCCGGGCTCAAAGGGGCAGCTCTATCACGAAACGAGTTCCCTTGGGTTTATTGTCCACCACCCTTATGTATCCTCCGTGCTCTGCAACAACGGACCTGACTATGGTAAGCCCCAAGCCCATGCCTCCTTCTTTGGTTGAAAAATAGGGCTCGAAAAGCCTGGCCTTATGGGAGGCAGGAATTCCTGGGCCATTGTCCGCCACCTCCATTCTTATCACTCGGAGCCCCCTGTTAAAAGCAGTGCGAACTTGGATTCTTCCCCCCTGAGGGGACAGCACTGCCAAGGCATTGTTAAAAAGATTGATGAGCACTCTTTGCATCTGTTCCTTGTCCAAGGACAGCTGAGGAAGATCCTCCCCCAGATCTAAGTCCAGGCTCACTTGGGGATGACTCTCTCTATAAAGCCCTGCCACCTCCACCACAATCTGATTAAGGTCCTGGGGAGTTCTCTGGAGCTCGGGCATTCGGGCAAAGCGCTGAAACTCATTGACCATCTCGTGGAGATGATCCACCTGCTGTATTATGGTAAGGGTGCACTCATCCAGAATTCCACCCTCCCGCTCCAACAACTCAGGGTATCTCCTTCTGATCCTCTGGGCTGAGAGTTTTATGGGCGTGAGTGGATTCTTGATCTCGTGGGCCATGCGGCGGGCCACCTCTTTCCAGGCCAGCACCTTTTGGACCTTCATCACGTCTGTGAGATCGTCGAAAACCACCACACTTCCCAATGGGAGCTGGTTCTCATCTTTCAAGCCGCTTACCAGTATGCGGAAAGGAACCAGCCCCTCTGCCAAAGGAAGGTGGATCTCACTGTGCACCTCTTCTGCACGGCCTTTGATCATCTCTTCCATGAGTGAGCGCACCACGCCCGCAGCCTCTGGTATTAGAGCTTCCTCTAAAGGCCAGCCCAAGGCCTCTTGGAAAGATTTTGTCATGACCCTTTGAGCCGACCTGTTGGCCATTACTATCTTGTTTTGTTCATCCAGGGATATCACGCCGGAGCCTATGTTTCCCAGAATGATCTCCATGTATCTGCGCCTTTGCTCTGCTTCCCAGCTGGCTCTTTGCAGTTGCCTGCTTGAGGCTTCCAAAGCCTCGTGACTCTCCCTGAGCCTCTGTGCCATCTGGTTGAAGGAGTCCACTAGCAGCCCGACCTCGTCTTTTGAGACTTCCTCCAGACGGAAATCCAGGCGTCCCTGGGCAACTTCCCTGGTCTTGTCGGCTAGAGCCTGGAGGGGGACTGTTATCTGTTTGGACAGATAAAACCCAAACCATGTAGACAAGAAAACAATGACCAGAAGTACCACGCTCAAAAGAACGTAATAATTCAGTTCTATCAAACTCTTTCGGCCAGCCAGCTCCCTATATTGCTCATACGTCTGGGAGATTATCTCCACCTTCTCTCCCACATGGTAAGGAATCAGAAAGCCTGCTATCACTGCTCCGTTGACATCCTTGGGGTCATATCCCGAGTACAGAGGCACTATTGCCTCCACCAGCTCACCTAGGTCCGAACGCCTGGTCCCCACCCATTCCTCTCCCCGCATTATCTTTGCCTTGGGAAACTTGGCCCTGGGAGAGACACGAGTGGATTCTGAGGTCAGATTGGCAGAGGAAACGTATCCCAGAACCTCTTGGTCCTTGCTGTACACAGCCAGGAGATCTAGTTGAAACTCCCTTCTCTTTTCCTCCAGATGAGGTTTGAGAAAATGGGATTGGGAAAGCAACTCCCCCCTGCCCGTCAGAGAGCGGGACACGCTTCTGGCTGATCCCAAGGTTTGAGCGAACTTTTCCCTGCGCAGGGTCTCTGAAATCTCCTTGGACATTCCCAAGGACTGTTCTATCTGGTAGTTCAGCCATAAATCGGTGCTCTTGCCAATGTATGAGACAGCCACTGCAAAGAGCACCACTGCGGGAATAACGGAAAATCCCACAAAGGCCACCACGAACTTGGTCCTGAGCCTGGCACCAAAAATATTCCTTCGTCTTTCAAAGAGTAGTTTGACAAGGTTTCGAACCACCAGAAAAAGAAGCAAGAGGATGAGAATTATGTTTAGAAAGAGAAGACCGAATACCAGAATATTGCTGGCCAGGGACACCAGGGTGGAGGGACCGGAGAGGTACACCGTGAGGGCAGTGCTTCCTATGAGCAACAGCCCCACCATTATCATGATATAGCGTTCCCGCCTGCGTCTTCTTTGCTCTGCCAGATCAACAGACCATTGAGTTGAAAGGTCCATGGACGTGTGAGGAATCCCCCTGTGCAAATCACTGGCAGGATCTCATGGTTCGAAAGGCCTGATTCCTTGTACTTAGATCATTCTAGGCCAGGCTTTCCAAGCATTGCAAGGGTGCCCCCCAACAGCCACTCCTACCTCTTCCTTTCTGGAGAAGGTCTCAAGAAGCCTGACTCCATAATCATCCAGGCTGGATGTGATTAATCCGGGAAAAAGCCTGTTTTGGAAAGCCTAAAGAGCCACCTTCCAATTACCTGGACTTAACCTCATGTTGGGTTCAATTCTTGAATCACGCAAAGACCGAAATGGGATAAGAGCTTTGCAGGAGCTCAGGCCGTGGCAGGAACTCTTTCCCAGGGTTCTGCCTGGGTGGAAGGATGGGGATAAACAGCTTCGGCATGCTCCAATCTGGAAGCGGAGAGGATCTTCCAGCCCCTAGGGCTATCCATCAGCTTCTTGAGGAGTCTGTGATTCAAGGAGTGCCCCGCCTTATGTGCTACGAAATGTGCCAGTAGCCTGCAACCTGTTAAGGAGAGGTCTCCTACGGAATCCAATACCTTGTGTCTTACGAACTCGTCTTGGTAGCGGAGTCCCTCTGAATTCACCACCTTTGTGTCGTCCAGGACCAAGGCATTTTCCAATGATCCTCCAAGGGCATAACCCTGGGCTTTCATTGCCTCCACGTCTCGGAGAAATCCGAAGGTTCGGGCCCCGCTGATCTCCCTGTCATAGTCCTGCTCAGAGAGGCGAAACTTCAAGAACTGGCTTCCTATGGCCGGGTGATCGAACTCTATCCCAAATGAAATCATGAAATCAGGACATGGCAGGAGGCTGACCCACCTGTCTCCATCGCACACGCTAAAGGGGCTCTGAATCACCAGATATCTACGAGGCCTTGGTTGCACCGCAATCCCTGCAGACCTTATCAACCGCACGAAAGGAGCGGCACTTCCATCCAATATGGGTATCTCGGGCCCCTCAACCTCCACCAGGGCATTGTCAACCCCTGTGCCGAACAGGGCGGACATTAAATGCTCCACCGTAGAGACCACGGTCCCCTCTTTGCCCAGAGTGGTTGCCAGAGTGGTGTCTACAACAAATTCCAACCTAGCCGGTATTCGGGTCCCGCGAGGAAGATCCGAGCGCACAAAAACAATCCCGTGGTCCGCTGGAGCTGGTTGAATGCTCATGCGGATTTTCTTCCCGGTGTGGAGCCCAAGGCCCTCCAGGGCTATGGTTCTCTTGACAGTGCGCTGCAGGTGCATTTGTTTTCCCCCTCTTGGAACCACTGGAGCCGCATCATGCTGTGCCCACAAGAATTCGCTCTTTTCCTTTATGAAATACATGTGCCACTGAGCAGATACATCTGGGGGAAAGGGGGGGCCATGGCGAAACATCTTAGGATCCTTCAAGAAGCTGGGCCCTGGGCACAGGATTCAAGAGCTCTTGGGATGGAGCACAGGACAAAGCAGTGTTGCGTAAAACACACAGTGGTGTGGCGTCTATCGCACACTTATCTTCTTGCGGCCCGCGTAACGTTCAGCCTCGCTGTATATGCAGCCACAGTATTTTTGCCGGTATATGCCTAGTTCCAAGGAGGCTCGGGTGGCCTCCTTCCACCCAACTCTGAAATCACGATAAAAGAACCCCACGGAGCCCCCCTTGGATTGTGCCTCTCCCACCTGGCGAACCACCTCGTGAGCCTGGCGTTTGCTGAAGAGCAAAGTAGTGCTGAATGCTTCGAAACGTCCCCTTCTGGCCACCTTTGCAGTGGTCTCCAGGCGCCACTGGTAACACAAGAAGCACCTGTGAGCCTCTCTGAAAACCACTCTGCGGAAGAACTCCTCCAAAGGGTACCGGTCCCAGAAGATGACCTGGAAATCCATGTGCCGTGAGAGAGTCTCAAGGGCTTGGCCACGGCGCTGGTGTTCCTCATAAGGCTGTATATTCGGGTTAAAGAAGAGTCCTGTCACTTCATGTCCCTCTTCCCTGAGGGTCCTGACCGGGTATATTGCACAGTTGGCGCAACAGATGTGCAGGAGAATTCTCATGGCTCCTCGAATCCTAGTGAGGCTTGTCTGCCACGGGGCAAAGGCACGCCCAGATGTTCATAGGCCAGCCGAGTGGCCATGCGTCCCCTGGGGGTGCGTTTCAGAAAACCGCTTTGCAACAGGAAAGGTTCGTAGACCTCCTCCAGTGTATCCCGCTCCTCGCTCAGCACCGCGCAAAGCGTTTCTATCCCCACGGGACCTCCCTCGAACTTCTCTATCACCGCCTTCAAGATGGCCTTATCCATTTCATCCAGACCCCTGGAATCCACGCCCAGTCTTTCCAGGGCCCCTGCTGCAATGCTATTGCTTATTACTCCATCGCCTTCCACCTGGGCAAAGTCCCGCACTCTTCTCAGGAGTCGATTTGCAACTCTGGGGGTCCCCCTTGAGCGTCTGGCTATCTCCCTGGCCCCATCGGGCTCGATCTTTATTCCCATTATGCTTACCGATCTTTGGACTATATCCAGAAGTTCATCCTCTGTGTAGTATTGGAGCCTGGCCGAGATCCCAAAGCGGTCCCTAAGAGGTGAGGTCAGAAGCCCTGTCCTGGTGGTGGCCCCCACCAGAGTGAATCTGGGAAGCTCCAGCTTCAAGGTTCTTGCGCTGGGTCCTTGCCCTATTACTAGGTCAAGATGGAAGTCTTCCATGGCTGGATAAAGGGTTTCCTCCACCACTGGGCCCAGCCTATGAATTTCGTCTATGAACAGCACATCCCTGTCTTCCAAATTCGTTAGTATTGCCGCCAAATCCCCTGCCCTCTCCAACGAAGGACCCGATGTTACCCTGATATGGACCCCCATTTCCTCGGCTATTATGTGAGCCAGGGTAGTCTTGCCTAATCCAGGCGGCCCATAAAAAAGGCAGTGATCCAGGGCTTCGCCCCTTTGCCGTGCAGCCTCTATGAAAATTCTGAGGTTTTCCTTGAGCTGGCTCTGGCCCACGTAATCTGCAAGCCTTTTGGGCCTGAGGGACATCTCCAGCCCCTGCTCGCCTGGCTCTGGGAGGGGAGAAACGGTCCTTTTCTTGGAGTTTGCTTGACTCATTAAGAAATCCTCTTAAGGGGACAAGAGCCTGAGGGCCTCCCGCACCCAACTCTGGACCGTGGGCGTGCCTTGAAGACCCTGACGGGCTTCTGTTGCAGCTCTCTTAGCCTCCAGGGGCCTATAGCCCAGGTTGGTCAGCACCGAGACCACGTCTCCGAACAAGTCCTCAACCTCCACAGACAGATGGTGCCCGTCCCAGGCCGGCTGTTGGGCAGCCTGAAAAGCGTCCACCTTGCCTTTTAGCTCCATGACGATTCTTTGTGCCATCTTCTTGCCCACTCCCGGGATGCTGTGGAGTCTTTCGCTCTGCCCCCTTGTCACTGCATTTGCCAGCTCTCCAGGACGGATTCCCGAAAGAATCGTACGGGCCAGTCTGGGCCCGATTCCGCTGATTCCCAGCAGGGATAAGAAGGCTTGTTTTTCTTCTGGTTCCACAAAGCCGTAAAGCTGGATGGCATCCTCCCGAACCACCATGTGAGCCAGCAACTCAACGGTCTGGCCTTTGGCAGGCAACCTAGCCAGTGTCTCGTTGCTCACAAACAACCTGTAGCCTACCCCACCCACATCCAGAATTACCGCGTCTGTTTCTTTTTCCACAAGGATTCCGCGCAGCCAACCGATCATCTCAGATGGGCCCCCGCACAAATCCATCAAAAGAGTGAGCATGACACACCGCTACTGCCAAAGCATCTGAAGCGTCCATGGGCGGGAGTGACTTTAATTTCAAAATGGAACGAACCATGTAGCGCACCTGCGTCTTCTCCGCAGCCCCGAACCCCGTGAGAGCCTGCTTCACCGAAAGAGGAGTGTATTCCTCCACGGATATCCCTGCATGGATCCCCGCTAGAAGAATCACTCCGCGGGCATGGCCGAGGACCAATGAGCTGCGGGCATTTCTAGAGTGGAACAGGGACTCCACAGCCATGACCTCTGGCCTGTACCGTTGCAATAGTCGCACGAACTCATCGTAGAGCTTCCCTAAACGTTGAGGCAGACTGAGGCCTGCGGCTCCTGCGTTGATGACTCCGTGAGCCAAATGCTGAAGTCTAGGTCCCTGCGCCTCTATGAGCCCATAGCCAGCCCGCCAGGAACCTGGATCCACACCTAGAATCACTTTGGGAGATGAAGCCATTGCAAGGTTCTTTTAATGGAATCTTCCCGAAGCTGCCATCCTTTAGGTCATGGCCTGAGGCGCTTGGCCCTCAATGATTTGGAAAAGCGGACAATATTGGCTACAGCCCTGACATTACAGCCTTATATCAAAAAACTCTCGTTCCTTCATTTATGTCTAGAAATCAACTAAAACAGCCCCCACTGAGCTCACCAGTTAGGTTTGGGGCCCTGGTACATGAATTGGACTCCGGGATTGCCAAATTCCCATTGCCTATGATAAAAAAACCACATGCGCCCGTAGCTCAGCTGGATAGAGCACAGCACTCCGGATGCTGGGGCCGAAGGTTCGAATCCTTTCGGGCGCATATCCATTTGATCATCCCGCCATCCTCTCCATGATCTCTTTGGGAATATCGAAATTGGCGTAAGCGTTTTGCACATCATCATTGTCTTCTAGAGCCATCATAAGCCGAAGCATCTGCTCAGCTTCCTTTCCCTCCAGACGCAAAGTGTTCTTAGGCACCATGGTGAGTTCCGAGGAGATTATCTTCCAACCGCGATCTGTGACAGTCCTCTTTATGGATTCGAATTCTGCCGGCCGGGTGTGAATAGCCCAGGCCTCATCCTCCTCTTGGATATCTTCGGCCCCGGCATCCAAAACAGCCTCCATCAAGGCATCCTCTTCACAGCCTCTCTTGTCTACCAGGATCAGGCCCTTCTTCTCAAACATCCAAGCCACGCTGCCGGCCTCTCCGGGCTTGCCGTTATGCTTGGTGAACAGGTGGCGTATCTCGCCCACTGCCCGATTCCGATTGTCAGTCATCACCTCCACCAAGACAGCCACCCCACCTGGTCCATAGCCCTCGTATAGAAACTCTTCATAGGCTGTTCCAGCCAATTCGCCTGTACCTTTCTTTATGGCCCGCTCTATGTTCTCCTTGGGCATGTTCACCGACTTGGCCTTGTCCACAGCCAGTCTCAATCTTGCATTTCCGTCGGGATCTCCCCCTCCCAGGCGAGCAGCAACCATGATCTCCTTTATTATCTTGGTGAAAATCTTGCCCCGTTTGGCGTCCACCGCAGCCTTCTTGTGCTTTATGCTGGCCCATTTGGAGTGTCCGGACATTTCCGTTTCCCCCTCCCTCCCCGATTCAGGGGAGCAAATCTTCTAAGAATTTCAAAAAACAAATCCACTTCAGATGCTCTGAGATTTGAGCCCCTGGCCCACCGCATGACTCCAGAGTCACTCGATCCCAATTTAGCAGGCCCAGGCTTGTCCCAGGCCATGAAGCAGCCCCCTCACATCAACCGTGAGCAGATTTATACGTTTCTGTAAGGCCACCAGTTACGAGAACTGCAAGGCTCCAGCTAAGCCCCATACCCCAAGCCCACCAGGCCTTCTCCCATATCGAGATGGCTGATTTGCCTCCCTTTACAAAGTAGCTCTTGCCGGCAGCGCCTGGCATATCCAAAAGTTTTTTGAGTTTAGCAAAAAACCTTGGCTCTTTTTGCCTCAGAAACCCTCTAAGAAAACAGTGCAGCCTTCCAAAAACTACCACAAAGCCCAGGTTTTGGAAAGACAGACTCTTCCTCGCCCCATGTCCCTTGACCAAGGGGGCTGCCACCGGAAAGAAAACCTTACCCTGGAATTGAGCCAATGATCTCCAAAAGCCAGATGACTTTTTTTCTCTTTTCTCGAGCGTTGCTAAACCCATGAGGACCCCCTGGGCTCAGGCTCTTTTATCCTTGAAGAAAGCCTCTTGGGAGCAATGAAGGTTAATGGCAGTACACTGGGGGAAAAGTCTTTTCCTGGCACTGGATCGTACAGGCCGCTGGAAAGCCATTCAAAAAGTAAAGGCTTAGCCATGAAGTCAAAAATAGACTTCTCTGGGAGGGCTACCTAAGGAAGCTCAATGGGCGCTCATTGATCTGGGGCCTGCAAAGATCCTCAAAGGTACTACGGCTGATCCCAGGGAGCCCAGAGGCTCGCTCCAGTAGTCTGTGATCAGGGGATCTTTCTGCCTGAGCACTGCCTCGGCCTCCTCTTTTCCCAACACGTGCCTTTCCAGAAAGGCCATGGAGTATCGCCTTATGACCTCGAATTGGGTCTCGGATCCGCTCATGAGCCTGGCCCCCAGGCTTTGGGAGAATCTATTGTTGAAGGAGAAATGGGTGCCCCCCTTGACCACGAGCAAGTACTTGGGTGGTGAGAGATTTCTGAAGATCCTCTCTTGGAGATCCAACATGCTCTTGGAACCTCGAAGCTGCCCCTTCTCCTTTTCCCCCATGAACAGCATGGAAGGCATTCGCACAGCACTAAGCTCCTCGTCCTTGAAGAGGTAACTGCCGGCCCCGGTGGAAAAAAGCAGGACTGCCTTTATTCTGGGGTCATGCTGCTCAGGGATGGTTCCGCAAAGCCCCAGGGCGGTGAAGCCCCCGAAAGAGTGCCCTCCAACAGCCACCTTGCCCTTATCTATAAGAGGCCCGAAGCTCTCTGAGGCCAGCATATGCCCCAGCACCAGTTGCATCTCCTCTAGCCGATAGAGATACCTCACCCTGTCAGCAGGACCTGATGAGGCTATTTGCCTTAGGTAACTGAGAAAGCCCCTGCGATCCAGGTCCCCTTGTTGGCCTGTCCTTATGCGCACGGCCGAGTAGGCGTCGTTGTGGTCAGGGCAGGCCACTATCCAGCCTCGGGAAGCAAGGGCTTCTGTCAAGAAAAGCGCACTGAGTCCGCTTCCACCATAGCCATGAGAAAATACAAAAAGGGGATAAGGCGCTCCAGCAGGATCTGGTCTTGCATCAAAGGCAACCATGCCTCTTGTGGGGCCCCCGTAATTGTACTCATGGGGCGCCTCGGTGGTGGGATACCAAACCGCCACCGCCAGAATTTGCTTGTTTTGGCCTCTTTTAGCATAGAGATCCAAGATCTGGAATCCCACGTTGAAAGGAGCCAGGGGGTCAGCTTGTGCCTCTGTGGGATTGAAATACCTCAGGAGAAAAGCTCCTAAGAGCATCACCAGAGAGGCCCATGAGGAGGCCCGAGAAAGTAAGACATTGGATAGCCCACAAGAATACATGCCCGATCTTTCTTCATCAGAGCTGCTGGTGTGGAAGCCCACGGGTTTTCTCTGAACTTTCAAGAGGACTTCATCTTGCTCTATTTTTTCTCCTATAACAAGCTCCATATATTTCAACGATATTTGACTTCAAAGACCGCTAGGTATATATTCCTAATTAGGCATACAGTTGGAGGTACACATGAGCACTCGATATTATGAAAAGAAGGCTTCCATCCTAAAAGCCCTAGCCCAGCCCACCCGACTGAAGATACTAGAAATGTTGAAGGCCGGGGAGCGCTGTGTTTGCGAGATGTACCCTGAGCTGGGCCAGGAGCAGCCCAACATCTCCAAGCACCTCAACCTAATGAAACAGGCAGGGATCCTGGATTCCCGCAAGGAGGGCCTCAGGGTCATCTACTGGATCAAGAACTCAGAGGTCTTGGAAATCCTGCGCCAGACTGACCAGATTCTGTTTAAGGAAGCAGAAGAGACCAGAAAATCCGTGCACGTGGCATGATTCCTCAGGCGATCTGCGGTCCTGTTCAGTTGCTTGCCTCAAGCAGCCCCATTTAGAAGGAGGTTTTTTTTGAAGGAAAGGTACAAGCTCCTGATTCTGGTCCTGGGATTCATAGCAGCCTACTATATTCCTTTTTCTCATGGGAAAGTCAGGCAGGCGGGCCTCGAGGCCTTCCTGCTGCTCCAGCAGTACGCCAGGGAGCACGTGCTCAGCTGTCTTGTCCCAGCCTTCTTCATCGCAGGGGCCATAGGTGTCTTCGTCTCCCAGGCGGCAGTCCTCAAGTACTTCGGGGCAGGGGCCAACAAGATCCTGTCCTACTCGGTGGCATCTGTCTCGGGCACCATCCTGGCTGTGTGTTCATGCACGGTCCTGCCCCTGTTCGCCGGGATCTACATGCGGGGGGCCGGGATCGGGCCTGCCACGGCCTTCCTCTACTCCGGCCCGGCCATTAACGTGTTGGCAATAGTACTTACAGCCCGGGTCCTGGGTTGGCAGTTGGGGCTGGCCAGGGCCATAGGGGCCGTCCTCTTTTCGGTGGCCGTGGGCCTTGCCATGCATTTAATATACCTCAGGGAGGAAAAGGAGCGCGTGGCTGGCCAGTTCTTCCTCCCAGAGGAAGAAGGCAAGCAGAGGCCCCTTTGGCAGAAGGCCTTGCACATGGCGACCCTGGTGGCCATTCTGATATTTGCGGCCTGGGGAAGGCCCGAAGAACCTGTGGGTTTTTGGATGGCCGTGTGGAAGGTGCACTGGTACATCACGGCCGTTCTCCTTGGGATCTTGGCCCTTGAGCTCTGGGGCTGGTTTCAGAAGGAGGAACTTCGCTCCTGGGTGGATTCCACATGGGGTTTTACCAAGCAGATCCTTCCCCTTTTATTCGGGGGGGTGCTGGTGGCCGGGTTCCTCCTGGGGAGGCCGGGCCACGAGGCCCTGATCCCCGAAAGCTGGGTGCATGCCCTGCTCGGAGGCAACTCCCTGCGTGCCAACCTCTTCGCCTCTGTCTTCGGGGCCCTCATGTACTTCGCCACCTTGACCGAGGTCCCCATATTGCAGGGCCTTTTGGGAAACGGCATGGGAAACGGACCGGCCCTGGCCCTGTTGTTGGCAGGGCCTGCCCTGAGCCTCCCCAACATGCTCGTGATCCGAAGCCTCATCGGTACCCAGAAGACCCTGGTATACGTGGCACTGGTGGTGGTGTTCTCTACAGTCGCTGGGATCTTGTTCGGGAGGCTGACGTCGTAAAAAAAGGGGGTGAGAGAGACATTTGTTAGTTGCCAAAGGGGTTTGCCGTCTAGATGAGCCGTTTTCACTGAGGGTGAGGAGGAAGAGCTGACCATGAAGATCGAAGTCTTGGGCACTGGTTGTGCCAAGTGTCAGGCAGCCGAGGCCTTGTGCAAGGAGGCTGTCGAGGAGTTGGGCATGGATGCTGAGGTGATCAAGGTCTCCAAGATCCATGAGATAGCCAAACGAGGCGTCTTCGCAACGCCAGCTGTGGTCATAGAAGGCAAGGTCAAGTGTGTGGGGAGGATCCCCAAACTAGAAGAGGTGAAACAGTGGCTCCAGGCGGGCAATTGAGGCCACAAAGCAGTAAGCCTGTGGGGCAGGAAAGGAGGACGAAGCAAAAGCATGAGCCGGCAAGCTAGGGACGTAAAGCCGCTGATCTTCGCATTCTTTATTCTGCTGGCCACTTCGGGCTTTGCATCTAGCTTTTACCTGGCCCGATCCCACTACTCCATCCTCTCGGGTAAGCATACAGGAGCCAGCTTCTGTACCGTGAGTCAAGTTGTGGACTGTGATGCAGTGGCAACAAGCCCTTACTCTGAGATGTACCAGATTCCCTTGGCCTCCTTTGGGGCCTTGGTATATCTGCTAATGTTTTCATTTTCACTCTTGGGTCTTTTCTATGACCCCCTTTCCCGCTTCTCACTGAGGTTTCTTTTTTTCATCTCTGCCCTTTGTGTACTCTTTGATGCTTACCTGGCCTTTGTGGGCTTCGTGATATTGAAGCTGGTCTGTCTGGTTTGCATTTTTACCTACTTGGTAAACCTGGCCTTTCTTGTGCTTTCCAAAAGGGCCCTGAAAGAGAGCTTGGACACAATCCTCAAGAAGCTTTGGGAAAGCCTCCCTTTTCTGGATGCCTCCCTTGGAGTTCAAAAACCTTTGGCTAGGCTCTTTCACTGCCTGAACCTGGTGATTGTACTGTTGGGCTTAGCCTTGATTCTTGGGGCCCGCTGGCACTTCGTGGGAGACAAACAAGAGAATGTGAAAAAAATCCTCGAAGGCCTGGACAAGCAAAAGCCTGTGGCCCTTTCTTTGGATGGAGCCCCAAGGCTGGGACCGCACAAGCCCAAAGTGACCCTGGTGGAGTTCAGCGACTTTCAGTGCCCCTATTGCAAGGAGTTCGCCTCGGCCCTCAAGATGGTCCAAAAGCGTTATTCCAAGGAAGTGACCCTTTACTTCAAACATTATCCTCTGGACGATGCATGTAACCCTTATATTCAAAGACCATTTCACCAAGAGGCCTGCAAACTGGCCCAGATGAGCATCTGTCTTCAAGATCTGGGTAGGTTCTGGGATATGGACGAGGTGCTTTTTAGCTCTAGGGGCTCGGGGGAATCACTCAAAAGAGCTCTGTCATCCCGAGGGATTGATCCTGAAAACATCATATCCTGTTCCCTTCAATCCCAGACAAGGGATAGGGTCTTACAAGACATCCATGAGGGGCGCAATGCTGGAGTCAGGGCCACCCCCACCATCTTCATCAACGGCTACAGGCTGGAAGGTGCATGGGATCCCTTCACCTTGAGCCTCTTGGTGGAAAGGCTCTTGCTCAAAGCTCATGATCCAGCAAAGGGTGGCAGCTGATGCAACGCAACAAGCCGCATGGGGAGCCAATTATTGTGTGGAATGAGGTTTTCTGGATTCTGCTTCCATGTTGGAGGCCACTATGGGCGGATCCTAGGGCAAGGAACAAAGGAGAATGTTGCAAGCTCATTGAAAACATTGGCCCCAAAAGGGGAAGATGGCATTGCTGCTCAGGGCCGGCCCTTGGATGAAAAAACTGGCTCAGGAAATTGGAGAAGTTGGAAAAGCAATACAAAGCAAATGCGACACAGGAAAACATCATCCCAGATGAGGTGGTCGCCTCTTTGCCAGAGGGTCGTGAGATGCCCGTGTTCGAGGAAAAAGTAGAACGCCCTGTGCATGAAGTTGACCCACAACAGCAGGCTCATATGGGCTGGCCTTGGGTGAGAAAAGCCCTGATGCAGGCTGCATTGCTTTTGATCCTTGGGGGGGCCTTGGGAGTTGTATCAGAGCAGATAAGGGGCTCCAAAATAGCCTGGGTGGCCTCTTGGTCTCAGAAGGAGGTGACGGCCAAAAACCTGGAGGGCCTCCAGGAGATATCCCCAAAGGAGGCCTGGGAGGCTCACAGGGCAGGCAAGGCTATCTTTCTGGATGCTAGGGATCCCTGGAGTTTTGCTTCTGGGCACCTCCCGGGAGCCATCAATGTGCCTGTGTCCGAGGTGGAGACCTACTTTGACGAGATCTCTGCATTGGAGCAGGCCGGTTTGATTCCCGTGGCTTACTGTGATGGAGCGGACTGCCCCCTGGGAGCCGAGCTTGCCCGCGCTCTTCGGGAAAAAGGTGTTAAAGATGTGAGAGTTCTGGTCAACGGATGGAGCCTTTGGAGGGATTCGGGTTACCCTGTGGAGCAAGGGAAGAGGTGATGAGGCCTTTGTTAAGCTCCCCATGGCTGGCTCTTTTTTTTCGATTTGTCCTGGGTGGGATTTTTCTATACGCCGGTATGGTGAAGTCCCAAGATCCAGCGGGGTTTGCGCAGGCCACATACAATTACAGGATCCTTTCGGGTCAGCTCATAAATCCCATGGCTATCCTGCTGCCTTGGGTGGAGATAGTCATGGGCATTGCCCTGCTTTTGGGTTGTTGGGTGCCTGGGGCGAGCCTCCTGGCCGTAGTGTTGCTCGGGATCTTTGCAATGGCTCTTTGCATTAACTTGGCAAGGGGTCTGGATGTAGACTGCGGATGTTTTTCCACGTTACAGTCAGGATCCGGCAATACGCTCTGGTATTTCCTGAGGGACATCTTGCTGTTGAGCCTTGCGTTTCACGTGCTCATTTTCGACAGGCAAAAGGCTTGCCTGGCGCGTATCTTGAGAAGGAGTAGGTATCGAAGCTATAACGGGTGAGCTTGGGGCTTTGCAAGGAGTTTAAGCTGCCCTGTGCACCATTTTACCCGCCACAAAAGTCATCTTAACACCTTTGGAGGTCATGTCCCTGGCAGGAATATCGAAGGGATCTTTTTCCATCACAACAAAATCGGCCCATTTCCCAACACAGATCGTGCCTGTGAGATGCTCCTCCCCTGAAAAGTAAGCTGCCTCCCTGTTATAAAGGGGCAGGGCCTCCTCCATGGTGAGTCTTTCCTTGGGCCCCAAGTCTCGGCCTGAGGCTGTCTTTCTAAGTAAGGCATCTCTTAGCCCCACCAGTGGATCCGGATCCGCCACCGGCGAGTCAGAGGAAAGTGCCAGTCTTATGCCGCTACTCAAAAGAGTCTTGAAAGGATAGAGGCCTTGGGAACGTTTAGCCCCGTAAGCTTCCATGAAGCTGTCCCCCAAGAGGGAGAAAAAGTTGGCCTGGCTGGATATGTAAAGTCCCATTCGGGATGTTCTCTCTATCTGAGAAGGGGTTATGTTTCCTGCATGCACCACGTGGTGCCTGAGGTGATTGCCCTGTTGGATGCAGCGCTCAAAGGCCTTGATCAGGATCTCCAGGGCCTTGTCCCCCTGGGCATGCACCGAGACCCTGTATCCCCTTTGGTGGAATCTCTGGATCTCTTTGACAAGGCTCTTAAGATCGTAGTTTAGAATTCCCAGCCCCCCTCCTACGTAAGGCTTTGAGACAGCCGCTGTCTTGCTACTCATGCCCCCATCCAGGAATATTTTTATGCCCCCTAGTTTCAGCCTCTCCGAGCCAAAGCCCTGGCCTATACCTGCATCCATAAGGGCTCCGGCCCACTGATTCAGCACATATGGCCTTAGCCTCAGGGTGAGTTTTCCCTTGTCCTCCAAGTCCTGAAAGCTTCTCAAGGTCAGGGGGTCCACCAAAGGATCATGCACTGCCACAATGCCAAGTCTGTTATAGTCCCTGGCGCAATTCGCCATCATTTCCACCCTCTCTTCTGAACAAAGCCCACCCATCACCTGGGAGTAAATGGAAGGGCTGGCAAAAAAAAGAGGCCCCATGATGGCGGACTCCTGCAGTATGCCGTTGGGAAGCCCGTTGGAATCTTTGAGAATCTTTCCCCCTGGCGGATCAAAACTTTGGCGATCGTAGCCCAGTCTTTTCAAACCAGGTGTGTTCACCACGGCCCCATGCACAGAGACATGCACCAAACATATGGGGTGGCGGGTGGAAGCCCGGTCCAGATCCTTACGGGTGAGCTCCTTCTTGTCTTCCAGCAGGTAAGAGGCATAACCCCAACCCAATATCCACCTGCCTGGAGGAGTCTTTTCCGCCCTTTGGCGCAGGGCCTCCACCACTTCGTTGCTCCTGAGGCAACCTGCGGTCGCTCTACAGTCCACCTGGCTGCGCAAGAACGCAGTCATGCAGAAATGATTGTGGGAATCTATGAATCCTGGCAGGACCGTTCTGCCCTCCAGGTCCATCACCTCCTTGGCGTAACCCAAGAGAGCCTGAGCCTCTTGGTCGGAACCAACCCAGGCAATCTTTCCGAACATTACTGCCAAGGCCTGGGCCAAAGGTTTATTGGGATCCATGGTGCGGATGTTGCCGTTTCTCAGTAGTAGGTCCATTTCTTAGATGCTCCTGCCCACCTCGTAGCCTTCCCATATGGCATCCAGTGCCTTCCTAGGACCCTTGGCGTCGCCTATGACATGGATCTCCGGGACTATCCCCACAAGCCTCTGGGAGAGGTCTTCCTGAGCAGTGGAGCCCATGGCCAGCACCACCGAGTCACAAGGAATCTTTTCCTCCTTCTCCCCTCGCACCACCACAACTCCGTCCTCATGTATCTCCTTGGCTCTTGCGCCAGTAAGGGCCTTCACCCCGAAGCGGTGCAGATCCTGAACCATGGCCCAGCGGGTTGAGATCCCGATGTCCTGTCCGATGCGATCCAGCATCTCGACTATGGTCACTTTTCTCCAGCCGCGCGTTATAAGCTTTTCCAGTACCTCCCAGCTCTCGGCCCTCTGAAATGCCAGGAACTTGAAGGCTTCGGCAGAAATAGTCCCTGACTCGCAAAGGTGAAGGGCTGTCTCACACCCAACTGCCCCGCCTCCTATGATCACCACGTTTTTTCCCACAACCGCCTTCCCGGCCAACAGATCCCAGGCTGTAACCACATGGGGGCTTTTGATTCCCGGAATATCAGCAATGGAGGGCTTTGCCCCGGTGGCCAGGATCACTGCCTGGGGCCTGCCCCTGCGAATCTTTCCCCTGTCAACCCGCTCCCCCAGACGAATCCTGACTCCTGAGACCTCAAGCTGGACTGCCATGTCCCTGGCAGCCTGTCTGAAATCCCGTCTCATGGCCGGGGCTCCGGCCAGACGTAGCTGACCTCCCAACTCCTGTTCCTGTTCATAAAGGGTCACCTGGTGACCTCTCCTGGCTGCCGTTACTGCCGCCATCATTCCTGCTGGGCCACCTCCTATGATCCATATTTTCTTTGGGCTTTGGGAGGGCTCCTCCTTTATCTCGAATTCCCTCCCAGACCTCGGGTGCATGAGACAGCTTACAGGCCTCATCATGAACACATGGTCAAAGCAGGCCTGAGCACAGCCAATGCAATGTACTATCTCCCTTAATCTCCCCTCCCTGGCCTTCAGCAATAGCTGGGGATCCGCCAAGAAGGCCCTCGCCATGCCCACGAAATCCCCGCAGCCCTCCCTGAGCACCTCCTCTGCCACCAAAGGATCGTTTATACGATTGCACGCTATAACCGGAACTCTCACTTCCTCTCTGACCCCCCGGGCCAAGTAGGTAAAACTGGCGCGGGGTATACTCATGAGAAGCTGGGGTACCCTGGTCTCGTGCCAGCCACCGGTGACGTTCAGCCCGTCCACCCCTTGCTGCTCCAAGGCCTTGGCGAAAATCCTGGCCTCCTCGTTGGTGTGGCTGCCTGGGACAAAATCATTTCCCGCAATACGGCATATGACCGTGTAATTGCCTCCCACTTCCTGGCGCACTGCCTTCAGGACCTCCAGAGCAAAACGCATCCGGTTTTCCAAGGACCCGCCGTACTCGTCTTGCCTCTTGTTGGTAAGCGGAGACAGAAACTGGCTTATCAAATACCCTGCACTGGCCAGGATCTCCACACCGTCGAAGCCAACCTCCTTGGCTCTCAGGGCGGCCCTGGCAAAGTTCTCTATGACCCAACAGATCTCCGAGCGTGTCATCTCCTTGGGAGTCTCCCTGGTGAAGCGGGAAAAGACTCCCGATGGCGAAAGGGCCTGCTTCCCGCCCAGGAAAAAGGAGTGAGCATACCCTCCGGCATGGTAGAGCTGCGCGATGATCCTTCCTCCTGCTTGGTGAATTGCCTCGGTAAAACGCATCAGCCCCTCTCTGTCACAGTCCTCCTTGAGGCTCAGCATGTCGGGGGAGCCACTGTACTCGTCTACAGTACAGCCGCCCACTATGGCCAGGGCAAGCCCATAGCGGGCACGCTCCCGGTAGAACTCCACAATTCTTTGCGAGACCTTGCCTCCAGGAGTGTAATTCAAGTGCATAGCAGTCATAACCACTCTGTTTTGAAGCTCCAAGACTCCTAATCTACCGGGAGTAAAAAGGCTCTCCAACATGAATTCCCTCCTCAACTCAAGGCTATGGAAGCTCTGAAACATGGGCCAAAGTTAACCTGCCTCCGGCCCATCGTCAACCCCGCCGTGTTTATATGAGCTGGATAATTCCCCAGGATACCTGAGGTTGGGACTGCGCCCTTAAGTCCTTGGTACTGTTTTTAAGGCTTCCACCAGGCAAGGACCTCACTGGCAAAGTCAGGCTGCATCAAAGCATGAATCAGTTCATCCCAGAAGATCCTCAAATTAGCTGGTGTCATTCATTGATCATTCATGATGCGGGCTAAAAGTGAGCTGTTTCTGTAGGATCCCTTTCCGAGTACAATAGAGTTCAGTGCGCTCTGGGGAAATCCCCAGAGGGTCCCCTTAGGAGACGGCTTGGGATCCAGTATAGGTCCGGATAAAGGGCATCCGGGGTTGTACCGTAAGGAGACTTAAGGCTCCAGCCGCCTAGGCAAAGGGAGAAAACATATGGGCCCACTTTTCGACCATGGCATGGCCCAGCATTACGACGCCTGGTTCATGAGCCCCAGGGGTAGACACGTGGAGGAGGTGGAGAACCAGCTCATACTGGACCTCCTAAGACCCCAGGCCGGAGAGAGCTTGCTGGATGTGGGCTGCGGTACTGGGAACCACCTGCTGCTTTTTAGGCAACTGGGTTTGGATGTGTGCGGAGTAGATCCTTCGGAGCCCATGCTTCAGATTGCCAGGCAAAAGCTGGGCAGCAGCGTGGAGCTCAACTTGGCCTCTGCTGAGGAGCTTCCTTACGAGGACAATGCCTTTGACATAGTGACCCTCATCTCCAGCCTGGAATTTACCCATGCTCTCCATGCCCTTTCTGAAGCCGCAAGAGTGGCCCGCTCCAGGGTTTTCATAGGAGTTCTCAATAGCTTCTCGGCCAATGGCATTCAGCGCCGCATGGAGGCCTTGCTGAGGCCTACTATTTACCGTCACGCGAAGTTTTACAATGTCTGGGAACTCAATTTCCTTGTGCACAAAGTGGTGGGGACCTGCCGGGTGCAATGGGGAAGTGTTCTTTGGCTTCCCCTCAAGTTCTATTCCCTGGACAAGAAACTGAGCCGCTGGATGCCCCGCCTGAGAAATCCTTTCGGTGCGTTTCTGGGCATGAGCATACAACTGGGCTACTCCTACAGGGCCTTGTTGAATCCCATCAGGGCCAACTGGTCAGCCGCCAGGAAGGTGGATCCCTCTTGTTGCCCCCTGCACAGAGATCTGGGCCCTGCTTCTGGCCAAAACCACTGGCAAGGGACCAGGGATAGAAAAGTCAACTCCTTGGGGCTCAGCCATCCTGGGAAACATCTCCTTGGGGAGTTGAGTGGGAAAAAGAAAAAACATGGATCACAGTATGCCGAGCAAAACTCAGTCAACGCTTGGCCTCATGACCTTGTGCCGGCTCTTTGGAGGTGCTTGCTCAAGAGCCAAGCCATGGGCCCCGGAGGTGTGAGATGAGGGAAGCTATCCTTTGGGGAAAAGCCGATACAGGCCGCATACAGTGCCGCCTGTGCAACCACAGGTGCATCATAGACGAAGGGAAAGCTGGAGTCTGCCAGGTAAGGGTGAACAAAGGGGGAGTTCTTTATACTCTGGTGTATGGAAAAGTGGTGGCCGAAAATGTGGATCCCATAGAGAAGAAGCCTCTTTTCCACGTGCAGCCCGCCAGCCGATCCTATTCCATTGCCACCTGCGGTTGTAACTTCAGATGCCTCCACTGCCAGAATCACGAGATCTCCCAAATGCCCAGGGACGAGTCCCGCATCGTGGGATGGGAGGTTAGTCCCCAGGAGATAGTCAGAAAGGCCAGGGCCTCTGGGTGCTCCAGCATTTCCTACACCTATACGGAGCCCACCATATACCTGGAATTTGCCCTGGATGTGGCAAGACTGGCCAGAGAAGAGGGCCTTCTGAACATCTTCGTGACAAATGGTTACATGAGCCAGGAGGCTCTGGAGGAATTCCATCCCCATCTAGATGCCGCCAATGTGGACTTGAAGGCTGCCACCGACGAGTTCTACAGGAAGATCTGTGGGGCCAGGATAGAGCCTGTTAAGCAATCCATCCGCAAGATGCGTTCCCTGGGAATTTGGGTGGAGGTCACAACCCTGATCATTCCAGGACTAAACGACGATCCTGAGGGGCTGAGGGAAATCGCCCGATTCATTCTTTCCGTCGGCTGCGAAATCCCCTGGCATGTAAGCGCATTTCATCCTACATACCGGCTCACCGATAGACCCCGCACCTCAGTTGAAACCTTGAGAAAGGCAAGACAGATCGGCCTCTCGGAAGGGCTGAAATATGTTTATTGCGGGAACATTCCCGGAGAAGGAGAGGACACTTACTGCCCGGGCTGTGGGGAGTTGCTGTTGAAAAGAGTAGGCTTCAGGGTCTTGGAAAACAGCCTCAGGAATGCCTGCTGCCCTAGTTGCTCTGCCCGCCTGGATGGAATAGGACTTTGAGAGAATGGAAGGTCCTTTGGGCAGGCGTGCCTGCCCCAAACAAACCCCAAAGCAAAGGGAGAACCTCCCTGCCGGGGACTCCAGGGACCAGGGCTCACAAAGGAGCGCCTATTGTATAAAGGTCAAAGGTGTGGTCCAGGGGGTGGGCTTTCGGCCCTTCGTGCATAACCTGGCCACCTCTTTGGAACTTTCAGGATTTGTCCTGAACTCCACAGAAGGGGTGCTGATCCATGTGGAAGGAGCCCCACCGGCCCGCTTGGACAGCTTCTTAAAACGCTTCTCCCAAGAGCTGCCGCCCCTTGCCTCCATTGAGTGCCTTGAAACACTCCAGGTGGAACCACAAGGCTACCAGGAATTCACCATAAGGGAGAGCCTTTCGGCAGGAGGAGGCTACGTGCTGGTATCTCCGGACATAGCCCTCTGCCCAGACTGTCTGAGGGAGATGGAAGACCCGGCGGACAGAAGATATGACTACCCCTTCATCAACTGCACCAATTGCGGCCCACGCTACACAATAATAAAAAACATCCCTTACGACAGGCCCGAAACCACCATGGCAGCCTTTCCCATGTGCTCCCCATGTCGCGCCGAATACCTGGATCCAACCAACAGGAGGTTTCATGCCCAGCCCATTTCTTGTCCTTGGTGTGGTCCCACCGTGTGGCTGGTGGCCTCAAAGAAGTCCTGGAATTCCGAGTGGGCGGAAATCCGTGGAATCATACCTGCCTTGGACAAGGCCAGAAGTCTATTGAAACAGGGGCGTATCCTGGCCCTCAAAGGACTTGGCGGGTTTCACATAGCCTGTGATGCCACCAATGAGGCAGCCGTGAGAAGGCTAAGAGAAGCCAAGCGCAGGAACAACAAACCCCTTGCCGTGATGTGCAAGGACCTGGAGACCGCCAGCAAATTCGCTTTGGTGGGGCCCCAGGAAGCGGCCCTTCTGACGGGCCCCAGAAGCCCCATATGCCTGCTTCCCAAAAGGGAAGGCACTAGCGCGATCTGTGGACTCGTGGCCCCTGGGAACAAATACCTCGGGATAATGCTGCCTTATACGCCTTTGCACAGGCTTCTCTTTAAAGAAGGACTCGAGGTCCTGGTCATGACCAGCGGGAATTGGTCCGAGGAGCCCATAGTGGCCGAGAACCAGGAAGCCCTCCATCAACTGGCCCCTCTGGTGGATGCTTTCCTGCTGCACGACAGGGACATTCACGTGAGGTTGGACGACTCTGTGGTGAAGTTTGTTCTTGGGGCAGAGCAGGTTGTACGAAGGGCCAGGGGTTTTGTGCCTTCTCCCATTGACTTGGGCAGAAGCTATCCCCAGGTCATGGGCTGCGGGGCGCAGATGAAAAATACCTTCTGCTTGATCAAAGATCGTTTTGCCATCCTCAGTCAGCACCTGGGAGACCTGGAGAACTTTGAATGCTTGGTTTTTTTCAATCAGGTCCTGGAACACCTGAGGAAGCTGTACAGAGTTGATCCCGTTCTTATAGCCCATGACATGCATCCCGATTACCTCTCCACACGCTGGGCTTTGGCTCAGCAAGACAAACAGCTCGTACAGGTTCAGCACCATCACGCCCATGTTGTGAGCTGCATGGCAGAGTGGGGTCTTCAAGGGCCGGTCATAGGGGTAGCCTTTGATGGAACAGGATACGGACCAGACAAGGCAGTTTGGGGAGGAGAGTTCCTGGTGGCAGATCGAGCTGGCTTCCGCAGGGCTGGCCACCTGGCATATGTGCCTCTTTTGGGGGCAGAGACTTCAGTCAGGGAACCCTGGCGCATGGCCTTCAGTCATATGTGGGCAGCAGGCCTGGAAGAGCCTGAGATTCTAAGCTGGGCTTCACCTTGGGGGGAAGAAACGGCCTGGAACTTGCTTGTGATGGCCAAGAAGAAATTTAGGTGTCCTCCCACATCCAGTGCCGGAAGACTTTTCGATGCGGTCTGCTCCTTGTTGGGAATCCGCCACAGGATCACTTTCGAGGGCGAGGCGGCCATGGACCTGGAAATGATCTCTGACACCAACGAACAGGGCCTCTTTGAATTCCAGATCCTGGACGGGGATCCTCTGCTGGTAGATCCCGGCCCGGTGATCCGAAGCATTTGGAGAGAGGTTCAAGAAGGTGAGGCAGTCGGAGTCATAGGCGGGCGTTTTCACAACGCAATGGCAGAGATGGTGACTAGGGTATGCGAGAAGATAAGGTCAAGGGAGTCCCTCAATAGAGTTTGCCTAAGCGGGGGCGTTTTCCAAAACTCATTTCTTCTGGAAAGGACAGTCTCCAGGTTGGAAAAAAAGGGCTTTCGGGTGTACATTCATCGGCGGGTTCCTACAAACGACGGAGGAGTTTCCCTGGGCCAGGCGGTTGTGGGGGCATCTTTGTTGGAAGACTTAAGATGAGATTCTTGGAGGAGTTTCGGGATCCAGAAACCGCCAGGGGGCTTCTCGATAGCATCCGGGTTATGGCCCGCGGTCTGCCCCAGGTGCGCTTAATGGAGGTCTGCGGAACCCACACCGTGAGCATATTCCGTTACGGTATAAGGGATCTCTTACCCGAAAACATCAGGCTCATCTCGGGCCCTGGCTGCCCCGTATGCGTAACCCCCAGTGTCTTTCTGGATCAAGCCATTTGTATTGCCAGGGAGCCAGATGTGACCCTGGTGAGCTTTGGCGACATGATGAGAATCCCTGGTTCTGAATCAAGTTTGGAGATGGAACGAGCAAGAGGCAGGGATGTGAGGGTCGTCTATTCCCCCCTAGACGCACTTCAGATCGCCAGAGAGAACCCCTCACGCCTTGTGGTTTTCCTTGGGGTGGGTTTTGAGACAACGGCCCCAGCCGTGGGAGTTACTCTGCTCAGGGCCAAGGCTGAGGGGATTGGGAATTTTTTGGTTTTGGGGGCCCACAAGAGAATAGTGCCAGCCATGGAGGCTCTGCTGAAAACAGAGGGGTTTTCCCTGGATGGTTTCATATGCCCGCCCCATGTGAGCGCTGTAATAGGCAGCCGTCCTTACCAGGTGCTGGCCGAATCCTGGAATATGCCCTGTGTGGTGACAGGATTCGAACCCTTGGACATATTGCAGGGAATTCACATGCTGCTGGAGCAGATTCTCGCGGGAGAACACAAGGTGCAGGTGCAGTACAGAAGAGCTGTGCCCAATGGTGGGAATCCGGCTGCCATGAGGGTGATGGAAGAGGTGTTCCAGGTGAAAGAAAGCCTCTGGAGGGGGCTGGGCAAAATAGCCAAGAGTGGTCTGGAGATCCATGAGGGTTTTTCCCATTTTGATGCCATGGTCCGTTTCCAGCCGCAAATTACTGAAGCCTTGGATCCCCCGGGGTGTCAATGCGGGGATGTGCTAAGGGGAGTATTGGAGCCATGGAATTGCAAGATGTTCGGGACTCTTTGCACACCCCAAAGGCCCCTGGGCCCTTGTATGGTCTCGGGTGAGGGAACCTGCGCAGCCCATTTCAAGTATGGGTGGAAACTCTTGCAGAAAAACAAGGCAGGATTCAAAGGAGGCCATCGTGGACAGTAGGATTCTCTTGGATCATGGAGGGGGAGGTCTTCTCATGGCACAACTCATCCGGGAGATCCTTGTGCCTATACTGGACAATGATGTCCTGCGAAGGCTGGGCGACTCGGCCATTTTACAGATAGACAAAGGGGAGCGTCTTGCCTTCACCACCGACTCCTACGTGATCTCCCCCATCTTTTTCCCTGGCGGAGATATTGGTAGGTTGGCCGTCAGCGGAACCGTCAATGATCTGGCCATGGCAGGCGCCAGACCCTTGGCCTTGAGCCTCGGTTTGATCCTGGAAGAAGGATTCCCCATGGAAGACTTTATCAAGATCCTAGAATCCGTGCGAGACACAGCCCGAGAAACCGGGGTTGCAGTGGTTACCGGGGATACCAAGGTGGTCAGAAAGGGCGAAGCAGACAACATCTTCATCAATACCTCCGGAATCGGAATTGTGTCTCCGGGCATAGACACTTCAGGACGTAGGGTGGCCGAAGGGGATGTGGTCATTGTGAGCGGTCCCTTGGGAGACCACGGTGCGGCGGTGATGACCCAGAGAGAGGGCTTGAGGATGGAGGGAACCCTCAAAAGCGACGTAGCCCCTCTTTGGCCCCTGGTGGAGAGGCTCTTGACTTTGGGAGAGGCGGTCCATTTCCTTCGGGATCCCACCCGGGGAGGCTTGGCTTCTGTTTTACAGGAGCTGACCTGCATCACAGGCAAGTCAGTGGAACTCCAAGACAGGGACATACCGGTCAGAGCGGAAGTGCAGTCAATCTGTGAACTCTTGGGCTTGGATCCCCTGTATGTGGCTTGTGAGGGGAGGTTTGTGGCAGTGGTGGCCCAGCAGCAAAGCCAGAGGGCCTTGGAGCTCCTCAGGGGTCATCCCCAAGGGTCCGAGGCTAGAATCGTAGGCAGAATATTGGTGGACCCACCAGGGGTGGTCTTGTTAAGAACAGCCATAGGGGGAACCCGCCTTGTGCAGCTTCCCCTTGGAGAACAGTTGCCCAGGATATGTTAAGGCTGAGGCCCTGCTGAGGGGATTTGGGCTTGGGAGGCTTGCCTAGGGATCTTCGCTTACCAGATGTGTCCAGAAGGTAACCGCCTTCCACTACTCTCCAATTTCCCTTGGCTCTCCCGGGCTTCTCAAGGGCAACCACAACCACCACCGTGGCCTTGACTCCCTTGGCCAGGAAATAGAAATTACCTTTCCAAACTCCCGAGGAGGACTCCTGGCTTCTCCAAAAGAAAAAAGGAAAAGGCCCCCACTGGAGTTCCCCGCCCAGGCTGGCAGCCAAAAGGGAATCCTCCATCAGGAATGATCTGGAGGCCTCATAAGCCTGGGGGATCTGCATTTCCTGGAACACCGGCATCATCACCAATGCAAAGAGCACCAAGGCAGTGGAAAGCACCCTAAACCATGGGAAGCCCACCGAGGGCTTGGGCCTGTCCGGGGCCTGGGAAGAAGGGGGAGCCTCATGTGGTAGGGGATCTCCGCACCACTTGCAAAAAGCAGCAGGCTCCTGGCTTTGACCGCAGCGGGAACATGTGACCTGTCCTTGTGCGGCCCCCGGAAATCTCTGCTGGAGTTTGTGGCGCAAGAGCTCCCCTAGGTTGGCCCCGCAGCGGCTGCACTTGGGCCTTCTGAGCATCTTGAGAACCCCCCATTGGGTAAGCTTGTAATTGGCTCCGCAAGCAGGGCATGTGATCTCGGTGGTGTTCATCTTGGTAAAGGCCATCTTTGGGCTCCTTGCGCCTCTCACCAAAGGCGAGTGGCGTTCATGGAGGGGAAACCCCTTTCCAGGATCTTGGCTGCAGCCTTGGCTATGTCGTAAGGGACAAAACGCACTCGAATTACCCCTTGCTCCGGGTCCCAGAGCACGTACTTGGCCCTGTTGTCCCCATCGCGGGGCTGCCCCACACTTCCCACATTCACGATGTATTTGCAATCAGCTCTAAGCAGGTGAGAACCTTGCTTCAGGCTTAAGATCTCCAGGCTCTTTCCGTCGAAGCCTACGAGCTCCAGCTGGTGTGTATGGCCTACGAAGCAAAGCCTTTGTTCCATGGATCTGAGAACTCCCATCAACTCTCCCCTGCTCAGTTCAAACAGATAGGTAGTGATCGAGTCAGGAGGCGAGCCATGCACCAAGAGGGCATCCCGCCAGACCATGGTTGGCTCCAGGCTCTCAATGTATTGCATTGTTTCTTTGGAAATCAAATCCCTTGTTATGAGCAGGGATTTCATGGTGGGAGGATTGAACCATTCCAACATGGAGGGATCCCTCAGACCCAGTTCATGATTCCCAAGGATTGTTGGGACCTGCCTTTCCCGCAACTCTTTAACAACGGCTTCGGGATCAGCACCGTATCCCAGGCTGTCCCCCAGGCAGACTATTTCCTGGACTTCACAAAGCTCCATGTCCCGAAGCACTGCCTGAAGCGCTTCCAGGTTTCCATGCACGTCAGATATGATGGCCACCTGCATAAAAAGATTCTATCAGATCAGGAAGCCTCCAAAGAAGAGGATCCGAGGTTCCTTTTACCAACACCCCCTCATTGCCCCAAAGCAGCTGGTCTCATGAGCCCAGGCAACACACCTAAGCAACTGGAAAAACATTGCTCCTTGTGCCGGTTACAGGCC
This sequence comes from bacterium, assembly GCA_037481695.1. Classification (NCBI taxonomy): domain Bacteria; species bacterium. The sequence goes on from JBBFLE010000020.1 coordinate 48,670, forward strand.
TGTGGTACAAAAGATAAATTTCTTTGTTCCAGGGAATCGGGGGAAGGGGTGATAAAAGAGTTGAATGGTCAAAGGCCCCTAGGTGCAAGGCCCAGGATGAAGGGGTTCGGGATCGAGCATGGTTGGGTTGTGCTTCTAGCGGGGCTGATTTTCTTCCTGCTTGGGACCTGGGCAAGACAGGCTGAGGCAAAGGAGCAGGGCCAAGTTCAGGTTAAGGCTCGTTTGTTCATCTCAGGACTGGTCCTGGATTCTCAGTTATCCCCCGTCAAAGATGCGCTGATCCGTGTCTGGGTAGATGGGCAACCTCAATTGCTCATGAGAGCCGGTAAAGAGCTTTGGGAGGTACGTTCCGCATCAGACGGCTCTTACGTGCTGGAGATGGAGTTAAAAGCTCCACTGGGGGAAAAAAATCGGCTTGAGATGGAGGTCAGCAAACCCTCTTTCATGAGCCTGCGCATTGTGATGTCCCAGTCAGACTTCGCCTCCAAAGGAGATTTCCTTTTTTTGCACAAGGATGTTTCCCTTCCCAGGAAAGGTGGGCCTGCGCTTTGGATCACAGTCACTGTTTTCTTGGCGGTTTACCTGCTCATGGCCTTTGAACTCATGCACCGCCTGCTGGCCGTGATGCTTGGAGCGGCTACACTGCTTATGGTCACTTACACAGCCGGCAGCCTGGATCCAGCTTACAGGATCATCGATTTCCTTGGGGCCATTGAAAACGTGGACATGAACGTCCTACTTCTGTTGCTGGCCGCCATGGTGATGGTGGGGGTGATCCGCCAAAGTGGAATCTTCCAGTGGGCGATTCGAAGGTGTTATGTGCTTAGCCAAGGCAGAAAGGCCACCTTGGCGGTGCTGCTGATCTTTCTTTCAGCTGGGGTCTCCACACTGGTGGACAATGCAGCCACCATGGTGCTTCTTACCCCCGCAAGCCTCTTGGTGGCTCAAGCTCTGCGCATGAATCCCCTGGCCTTGTTGATTCCGCAGGTAATGGCAGCCAATCTTGGAGGCACAGCCACTTTGGTGGGGGACATATCCAACATGATGATAGGATCCCGCGCAGGATTGAGCTTCACTGCTTTTCTGGAAAACTTAGGCCCGGTATGCGGCCTGGCACTCTTGGCCTTGCTGGTGATGAGCGGGCTTTGGTATAGAGGGCAATACAAGAGTGGAAAGGAGCAGGCCGGGGAAGCTCCTAGCTTGGAAGGCCCGGGCGAAATTGAGGATCCGGTGCTTCTGGCCGTGGGGCTTGGCGTTCTGGGCTCGGTTCTCTTGTTGCTCTTCACCCAGGAATACTGGAACATGGATGCCAGCGTGCCCATGCTGGCAGGTGCTTCGGTATTGTTTGCTTACGGGGTCTTGAGCCGCAGGGTTAAGATGATGGAATTTCTAGAGAAAGAGATGGAGTGGCCTACGCTGCTTTTTCTCCTATTTCTTTTCATACTGGTGGGAGCCCTCAGAGAGGTGGGGGCTCTCTCCTACCTGGCGGAGGCCATCCGTCCCATGTTTTCCACCAGCCCGGGGATAGCTGTTTCCATTTTGCTTTGGGCAGGCGCCTTGGGAGCCGCCTTCGTGGACAATTTGCCTCTTACTGCAGCCATGTTGCCTGTTGTGGCTCATCTTCAAAGCAGTTTGCCCGAATTGCAGCCCCAGGTGCTTTGGTGGGCACTGGCCCTGGGAGTTTCTCTGGGCGGGAACGGGACCCTGCTGGGAGGCTCAGCCAATATGGTTGCCATGGGTATAGCCAGTTCTGCCGGCTATCCAGTAAGCTTTGCAAGATTCATGAGATTCGGTTTTCTTTATATGATAATAAGCGTGGGCATCTGCAATGTTTGGCTGCTATTGTTGTACCTTTGAGTCCATTGCCCGCTGGCCTTATGCCATGGCAGCTCAAAAGGAGCAGGGCTTCCAAGCCAAATCCCTTGGGGAGGTGAGAGCATGGAGGTGAAGATCTACACAACCCCCACATGCCCCTGGTGCAAGAAGGCCAAGGAGTTCCTTTCGCAAAGGGGAGTGAATTACACGGAAATGGATGTCAGCAGCGACCCCAGGGTTCTGGAAGAGCTGGTAAAGGTTTCAGGAGTGCGAAGTGTGCCGGTCATAACCTGCGGCACAGATGTGCTGGTGGGGTTCGATCCGGCCAGGATGGAGTCCATAGTAAACTGCGCCAGGCAACACTCGGAGGTATGAGCCGGGTCTTTGGCAAAACCAAGCCAGCTGGGGGGTTTAGGCTCACATCCCCAGGAAACTTTGGTTTGTGCACTGACCATGCCATTTCCCAAATAAAAAACGTGAGTATGTCTTATGCAAGGCGGCGGGTGCCGCCCCAGGATCCAGAATTAACTAGGAGGGATTCACCTTAGGAATGCACAGACCTTTTTACAGCATAGTAATCCCAATTTTCAACGAGAGTGAGAATTTGAGGCCCCTGGCCCAGGGGATCATAGGTGTCATGGAGTCCATAGGGGAGGAATTCGAGCTCATCTTCGTGGACGACGGCAGTCTGGATCAAACAGTGGAAATCCTGAGAAATCTAAACCAGGAGGATCCCAGGGTTTGTTACCTCAGGCTGGACGCCAACTCCGGCCAGTCCACTGCTCTTTGGGCTGGTTTGAAGGAAGCAAGAGGCCAGGTGATCATCACCATGGACGGAGACCTTCAGAACGATCCCCAAGACATACCCTTGCTTTTGAAGAACCTAGAAGATTGCGACGTTGTCACGGGCTGGAGGCAGAAACGAAGAGATCCATGGCTCAAGAGAGTCTCCACCCGTGTGGCTAACTTCGTGCGAGACATGGTGACAATGGAGCAGATAAGGGACACAGGATGTGGCTTCAAAGCATTCAGGAGACACTGCCTGGAGGCCGTAGTGCCCTTTGACGGACTGCACAGATTCTTGCCCACCCTTTTCCGTATGAGGGGCTATAGGGTGAAAGAAGTGCCTGTGTCTCATCACCCAAGACGTCACGGGGTCTCCAAATACAATATCCGTAACAGGCTCTTCAGGGGGATCCTGGATCTCCTGGGGGTGCGCTGGCTCAAGAAAAGGAGGATAAGTTACCAAGTGGTGGAGAGGGCCGGATGAAGCTTTTTTCTGAGCTTTTCAATCCCTGGGTGATCCTGGGCCTGTCTGGGCAGTTGCTCTTTTCCCTTAGGTTCTTGGTGCAGTGGATAGTCTCGGAAAAAAGACGGGAAAGCGTGATTCCCATCGCCTTCTGGTATCTAAGCTTGGGAGGAAGCCTCATACTTCTGGCCTATGCCCTCTACAGGCAGGATCTGGTATTTGTGCTGGGCCAGTCCACGGGCTCCTTCATCTACATCAGAAATTTGATGCTCATCTACAAGAGAAGAAGGCAAGAAAGAGGCGGTTCAGAACAAAAAACCACCTCTTCTTGAAGCTTCATGTAGCAGGCACCTCAAGGGCCGGGTGCCAGTACCCGGTTATCTTGGGCAGCCACAAGGCAAAATCCTGCCAGTAGGTCAAGAGGAACAAGACCGCCATCTGTATCAGTAAAAAGGGCAGAACCGCCTTGGTCACATAGATCAGGTCCCTCTTGGCTATGGCCCCCACGATGTAAAGGCTCACACCCACGGGGGGAGTGCAGTAACCTATGGCCAGGTTCAAGGTAAAAAGAAGCCCGAAATGCATCATGTCTATGTCGAAGACCCTGAGCATGGGGATAAAGATGGGCCCCAGGATGAGGGTTGCGGATATGACATCCATGAACATTCCAATTACGAAGAGCAGCACGTTAGCCACAAGCAGGAACATGAAGGGGGAGTGGACCACCGAGAGGACCGCCTCTGCCACCTGATTGGGAATGTTTTGCAGGCTCAAATATCGGCCAAAGCAGGTGGCTCCCGCCACTATGATGAGAAGAGTGGCTGAGGTCACTGCCGAATTCACAATTACCTTCTTGACTTCTTTGAACTTCATGGACTTGTGTATGAAGATCTCAACTATGAAGGCGTACACGCATGCCACCACCGCAGCTTCGTTTGCAGTGAAGACCCCGGTGAATATGCCTGCAAAGATGACCACCGGTAGCAACAAGGCCCATATGCACTCTCTCATAATCCCCCAGAACTCTTTGAAACTGGGCACAGGAGGCCTCACATAGTCGGCCCTGTTCTTATAGTAGAAGTAAGTGTAAAGGCAGACCCCCAGAGTGATGAGGATCCCTGGGATGAATCCTGTGAGGAAAAGCCCTTCCACGGACACGTTGGTTATCATGGACCACAGGATCATGCTTATGCTGGGCGGTATGATTATACCCAGATTCCCTGATGTGGCCATGACTCCTATGGCATATTTCTCCTGATAATGGTACTGGATGAGGGCTGGGATCATGAAGCCGCCCAGGGCCACCACGGTGGCCACTGTGGAACCCGAGATGGCCCCGAACATGGCGCAGCCGAGAACCCCTGCCATGCCCAGTCCTCCAGGAAGCCAGCTTACCATGGCATTGGCGGCCCGGATCAACTTGTCCACAAGGGAACCCGAGGTCATGATGTTTCCGCACAGAATGAAAAAGAGCACCACCACCAAGGAAAAGTTGTCCATGCTCCTAAACATGGTTTGAATCAAGGTGGCCAGGGGTAGATCCGTGTAAAGCAAGAAGCCCACCACCGCAGCAAAGAAAAGACACATGAACACCGGGACCAAAGCAGCCATCCCGCCCAGCACTATGGCCAGGATCACCAGGTGACTAGTCTCCATGGGAACTCTCCGCAAAGTGATCTGGGTAAAGAGCCACCTTCGCTCCCTCAGCTTCTTCCTAGTTGGAGGATATCCTCCCGTATGGCCAGAAGGGTCCTAAGCAGCATCATGAATCCCATGAGGGGCATTATGCCGAAGAGTACCTCCAGAGGGATTTCCAGGATCAAGGTTGACTGTTTCGTGGCGGCCTGCTGCACAACCACCTCCCAGCCCAAGACCATCATGATCAAAGAAAAGACTATGGTGGCCCCATGGCTGAAAAATGTAAGGGGGGCTTTCAGCCAGGGCACAAACTGCACCAGGGCGTCTATCTTTATCATGGAGCGATTCTTGATGGCCGCGCTGCACCCGATGAAGGTGGTGTAGATTATCACCTCCCTCACGAATTCTTCTGACCAGGAAAGGGTGTAATTGAACCCATAGCGCAGGACCACGTTGAAGAAAAGAGCAATCAGACAAACCAAGGTCACCAAGAAAAGCGACCACTCCTCGAAAAAACCCAGGATCTTGTCCAGCCAGTAAGCCACTTTCTGCATCAAAGCATCCCCTCGGATCTCTAGAGTTGGTTGCAAAAACATGGGCGGGGGGCTCCCCCCCCCCCCCCCCGCCAAGGCACTCTCAGGTTCTCTTGTAGCCCATCAGATCCTGGACTTCCTTTAGATAGTTGTCGAACTTCAGCTTGTCACCCGGATAAAGCTTGTTGATTTCTTCTGCATATTTCTCGTGCACCTTGTTGCTCAGCTTTCTAAGGGTCTCCATTTCCTCGGCCGACAGCTTGAAGAACTGCACACCGTCCTTCTTGGCTTTCATTATCTCTTCATCTTCTTGAGCCACGGTCTCCTTCCGGATCTGGGCGCATACCTCATGCACCACCTCCTTGAAGGTCTTCTGAAGGTCGGCCGGGAGAGACTCAAACCATTTCTTGTTGAAGATCCATATGAAAAGACCCTGGGCATAGTTGATTTGTGTAAAATTCTTGACCACCTCGAACTTCTTGGTGATGTTGCAAACCATGGGGGTGTGATCCAGTGCATCTATTACACCCTGTTTCAGGGCCACGTGCACATCAGGCCAAGGCATGACCACAGGTTTCACTCCCCATGCCTCATAGCTCAGCTTGTTGACCGCGGCCTCGGCGATCCGGATCTTGGTTTTCCTTAGATCCGCTATGGTCTTGATGGGCTCCCTGCTGGCCCATCCATAGTTGCCGTATCCCGTGATGTCCAGGGCCATGATGCCTTGATGGTCCATGGCCATGAGGAAGTGATCGAAAAGCTTGCCACTTGCCACGAACTTGTCCAGCTTCTCGAAGGAGTCGATCAAGAAGGGAAGGTTAACTACCCCGAAGCGTGGCCCCAGGTTTGTGGATGCCACCGAGCTGACGGCCATGCCCTGGATGGTGCCCATTTGAAGCTGGTTGAGCACCTCCACCTCCCCACCCAGGATGGAAAAGGGCTTGTAGTCTAGATACATCTGGCCTTTGGTGCGTTCCCAAAGCTTGTCCCTTATAAGGAAACCAGCGTAAACGCCTTTAAGCACAGGATTGGACACGTTTGAGACCGTAAACTTATACTTGGCCCCAGAGGGATCGAACTTGGGCTTCCAAGCCTCAAGAGGATCCTTCTGCTGGGCTTGGGCCACCCCTGCCAGAAAAGCCAAACTCACAAAAAGGATCCCAAGAAACGTAAAGGTCTTCCTGAATTCCATGGGTGCCTCCTCCTTTCGGTGAAATCCTTCACCCTTTTGTTTTGCAGCCGTTTTTTTGTTCGCTACAGACCCAAGGCGTCGCGGTCCGTCAATGGGCCGTTGCTCTTTTCCAAGAAAGCTCCCCCACTGCTTCAGGATGCCGGTCCTCGCTTCATCACCTCCCCAGGCCGGCACATGTCTGTTTACAGGCTTTCAGCCCTGCTATCTCTTGGGTGTGGTGTGTGTATACATTCTGGGCATATGGCTTGTCAAGCTTTTTTTGACTTGAAGCCCACTCAGGCATCGGTTATTTTGGTGCCGGGTAATCCTTTCTCACTCAGTAAACGAGCGGTTTCCATGGCCGAAGAAGCCCATACCATCTCTTTGGAGATTGCCCAGGAAGAGCAAAGAGCCCTTTCCGAGGAGGAAATGCGCCTCCACAGGGAAAGGTACAGGGTCTTCATAGAAGAGGTGGCAGACGGCTTCTACGAGGTGGATTTAAGGGGCAATTTTACCTTTTTCAACGATGCTCTTTCTCGCATATTCGGTTACCCCAAGAAAGAGATTCAAGGTCGTAACTACAGGGCTTTCATGGATGAGGCCAACGCCCGCTTCGTCTTCGAGAACTTCAATAGGATCTACAGAACAGGCCAGGGTGTAACTGATCTGGTCTGGGAGATAACCCGAAAAGATGGGGAAAGGCGTGTGCTTGAGGTATCAGCCAGCCTCATGCGGGATGACCAGGGGGAAAGGATAGGTTTCAGGGGTATTGCCAGAGATATAACCGAGAAGCACAAGGCAAGCCTGGCCCTGAGGGAGTCTGAGCAGAGGGCCTATGAACAATTTCTGGCCAGCCGAAGGGCCGAGAAACGTTACAGGATGCTCTTGGACTTCTTACCGGATCCAGTGGCTGTCTTCAACATGGACAACACCGTTTCGTACGTGAATCCGGCCTTTGTCAAGGTTTTCGGTTGGACTCTCCAAGAGCTGGAAGGCAGGATCTTGCCCTTTGTGCCTCAGCACCTGGTTCAGGAGACAAGAGATGGGCTCAAAAGGCTGCTCAAGGAAAAGGTGATCCAGGGATTCCAGACCCAGAGACTCACCAAGGAGGGAAAACTCAAGGAAGTGGTTTTGGGAGGGGCCCTTTTCTATGACGAGAAAGGAGAGCCTTCCGGGCAGGTGGTGATCCTCAGGGATGTGACAGAAGAGAATCGGGTGGCTCGCACCAACCAGACCCTCTTTCGCATCAGCATGGCCCTTCCCCGGTTCTGGAAACTGGAAGAAAGACTCGAGTACATCATCCGGGAGGTCAAAGAGCTCATTGGGGTGGAAGGGGCTTCGGTGATCCTCTTGGACGAAGAAAAGAATGAGTGCTATTTTCCGGTGGCCACATACGACGATGCGGAAACCGGCCGAAGGATGACGGAAATAAGATTTCCTGCCCAAAGGGGTGTGGCCGGCCAGGTGCTGCGAACCGGAGAGCCCATCATCGTTCACGACACTTCCAAGAATCCACATTTCTTCAAGAGAGTGGACGAACAAGCCGGCTATGAGACCCGTAACATGCTGGATGTCCCCATTCGCACAGAAGACAAAATCATAGGGGTGCTCTGCGCCGTGAATAAAAAGGAGGGGCCCTTCGACCAGAGGGATGTGGAGCTATTGAGTGCCGTGGCCAGCACCGTGGCTTTCCCCATAGAAAACGCCCGCATAGCCGAGCAATTGAAGCGCTCCTATGAAGAGGTAAAGAACCTCAATCGGGCCAAAGACAAAGTGATTCACCACCTGTCCCATGAACTCAAGACTCCTTTGTCGGTTCTGTCGGCATCTCTGGCGCTTTTGGGAAGGCGGCCAGCTCCCAATGATGACCCTTCCTGGCAAAGAGCCCTGGAGAGGGCCCAGAGGAACCTGGCCCGAATGCTGGAGATCCAATATCAGATCGAGGACATCATGCGGGAGAGGGATTTCAGGGTTCAAGGGATGCTTTTGTCCCTCCTGGAGGTCTGCGCCGACGAGCTGGAGGCCCTCGTAGCCCTGGAAACCGGTGGAGAGAAGTTGAGCGACAGGATCAGGAGGCGTATTCAGGATATCTTTGGCCTGGTGCCCTCTCCCAGAGAAAGGATCCTGCTCAAGGAGTTCCTGGAAAAGCTTTTGGAGGAGCTTAGGCCTAAGTTCTCCCATAGGAAGGTGGAGTTGCTAACAAGACTTGATCCTGGAGTGCCGCCTGTGCTTCTTCCCCCGGATGTTCTAAGAAAGGTGGTGGAAGGAGTAATCCGCAATGCCATAGAGAACACACCAGATGGTGGTAAGGTGGAGTTGATCCTCCACGCGGCTCAGCAAAGGGCGGTCCTGGAGGTGAGGGACTGGGGTGTGGGAATAACCCCAGAGGATCAACTCCTTATTTTCAAGGGGCCTTTTACCACCAAGGAGACTCTCCATTATTCCTCCCGCAGACCATATGATTTCAATGCCGGGGGCAAGGGCTTGGATCTGTTTCGAGCCAAGGTCTTCTCTGAAAGGTATGGTTTTGATATCAGACTGGAGTCCAGAAGGTGCTCTTTTATTCCCAGGGAAGAGGATCTCTGCCCAGGAGAAATAGCCCAATGTGCCCATTGCAAAAGCCCTGAGCAATGTTTTGCATCAGGCACCACCAGGGTGATAATGGAGTTTCCTGCGGCCCCTGGCCCCACAGAGCAGCCCGGTTCCTGGATGGGGGCTGGAAATCTCTCCCATGATGTCCTGGATGAAAAGGAGTGATAAGGGCATGAAGCTCACTGATTCCCACATGGAAGGGACGGATCATCAAAGTGGAGGGTTTTTCCGTGAGCTGAGGATAGAATTCCTCATACATGAATTAAAGGATCCTCTGGCAGTCATAGAAACAGGGCTCAGAATGCTCCTGGAAAAGCAGGAAAGTTACGGAGGGCTTTCCCGAAAACAGGAAAGAACGTTACAAAGAAGCCTCAGAGCAGCGCGAAAGGCCAGGGCCATGCTCCATGGCCTTCTGGAGGTGGGCCGATCAGAGGCAGGTTGTTTCTCCTGCGAGAGATTCCCGGTTTCCCGCACCATCCAGGGTGTTATCCTGGAGGCAGTGGAAAGCATGGACGCAGCGGCTCAGGAGGAGTTGTCCGAGGGTGAAATATCCCCCAAGGTGCTGGCCAAATGTGGGGTGAAACTGGATGTGGATCCAGCCTTGGAGGAAACATTCATGTGCCAGGACCAGGCCAAGTTTTGTCAGATAGTGGGCAACCTGGTCAAAAATGCGCTTCACCACCGCCAAAGCAAGGTGGAGGTGCGCGTGAGCAGACAGGACCAGCTCCTGGAGGTGGAGGTGGCCGATGACGGCCCCGGAATACATCCGGAGCACCAGGATCTGATATTCAAGAGGTACGCTCAGTTGGAGGCACCCCAAGGTTTGGCCCGCCGTGGCCACGGACTGGGACTGGCCGGAGCCAAGATCTTGGCTCAAGCTCTTGGAGGGAGCCTGGAGGTGAAGAGCCAGAAGGGAAAGGGCGCTGTTTTCAGACTCTTGGTTCCTCTGAACATGGAGGAGCTGGAGATCAAGGGTTCCAGGGAAGGTTGAAAAAATAGACCACGGAGGCGGGAAATGGCTGGTAAATCATACCTGAAAGGCAAGAGGATCTTGGCTGTGGACGATGAGGAGGACGTGCTTGAGACCATAGAAGATGTTCTTGATGAGAGCCTGGTAGAAAGGGCAAAGGATTATGAGACCGCATCTCGGAAAATAAAGGGCGGAGGATATGATCTGGTCATACTGGACATAATGGGGGTGGACGGTTTGAAGCTCCTGGAGGAAGCCGTGGAAAAGGGGATCCCGGCCGTGATGTTAACGGCCCATGCCATAAACCCAGAGGCACTCATGGCCTCTATCCGCAAAGGAGCTATTTCCTATCTTCCCAAGGAAAAGCTGGCTGATCTAGACTCCATGCTCAACGAGCTCTTGGCTGCCAACCAAAGGGGAGAGCCAACCTGGAAGCTTCTGTTCGAGAAGCTGGGGGAGTACTTTGACGAGAGATTCGGCCCGGGTTGGAAAGAAAAGGACAAGGAATTCTGGAGTGAGTTCAGCAGAACATACCAGGTGGGAAAGGGTATCCGGGAGAGGCTCTTGCATGACAAGAGCATAAAAGACAAGGGGATCTAGCTCGCATCATTTAACTGTAAATGATGCGGACCAAATTTTGTTCCAGGTGTTCCAAGCGCTTTAGGGCTCAGGACTAAAGGTACCCTTTTTAGGGAGGCACGACTCTGCTTAGGGTCAAAAGCTACAGATCCTCCAATATGAAAGTCACCTGACAATTAACAGACTCCCCTTGCTCCCAGGGCCACACCTCCAAATACAGGTTCCCCCAAGGTGTTGGGATCAGGCCTGTGAGAATCACATCATTGGCCCTGAGATCTGCTGTGGAATCCATTGGGGCGCAGCGCCCCTCAAAAACAACCATACCTCCCAAAGCTTCCATGCATCTCTTGAGGTGTCTTCGGATGCCAACCACGCTAGGACGAGGCGCCCCTTCCAGTAAAACATATGACTCCCTGCGCAGCCAACCCTTGGGCTGGAAGAGGCCCTCCTGGGAGCACATGATGTAATCTGTGTTCTTGCTCTGGCTCACCTCGGCCAGGAAGAAGTCCCCAGGGGGCCTCAAGCACCCACCTTGGGGCTCACCCATGAGTCCTAAACACAAAGACCCTCCAAGACAGAAATACCCTGCAGTAAGAAAAACGATGACCAAGGTAATCTTTCTCATGGGTATTTTCTTCAACTGAGCCTTTGGCTCCTCTTCATTGTTTTTTGGCTGCCGATCGTCTCCTTATCTTCAAATAGATCCAGGTTCCTGAAAGGGCCATCCAAAGTGTAGCCACACCCAGAGCCAATCTGTAAACGGCCCCAAGCCCGCCACCTCCATGATGAAGAAATCCTAGAGGATCAGCGTTGGTTTGAGCCGTAGATTCCACCACAGTCCCCATCCCATGCTCCGTGTGAGCCCAACCTCCAGAGATGGGCAAACCCTCCAGGCTTAGCAGGATACCACTTCCGGCCTGCAAAAACAAAAAAAGAGCCAAACCTATTCCCACGCGACGATGCCACTTGCGAAGCTCTATTTCCTTCACTTGTCACCTCCCATTGGAAGAATACTTTTGTGATGGCTACGACACCATCTTATCCCTTGACAGAGCTCATGGGGAGTCATGGCCTGGCCCCATTGAGCTTCCACCTTAGAAGAGCTTCCCCATGAAAGGGGCAAGGGCTTGGAACCTCAAGGGTTTCTTGACAGAACCCCATGGGGCTTCTATATTGAAACGTCTCTGTCAAGATACCTACCCTACTGGTGGGTGGTTTCTTGGGGAAGCCCCAAGCAAACCAAGTTTGTGGCAATCTGTGCCGGGAGGTGAGAGGTGAGGGGGGCAAGAAGCCTGGTAAATATAATAGACGCACTCAACCTGAAGGTGGGCACAACCATATCATGGCTGAGCTTCAGCCTGGTGATGCTGGTGGTCTTTGATGTGATAATGAGGTATCTGTTCAAGAAGAGCTTTGTGGCTGTACAGGAGACGGAGTGGCATATCTTCGCTGTGTATTTTCTCATTGGTGGAGGGTACACGCTTCTTAAGGATTCCCATGTGCGGGTAGACATTTTCTACCAAAAGATGTCAGCCAGGCTGAAGGCCTGGATCGACCTTCTGGGGGTTCTTTTTTTTCTTCTGCCCGGCTGCTATCTGGTGATCAAGACTTCTTCCAAATTCGCCTGGACATCATGGATGGTGCGGGAGGCTTCGGCTGATCCAGGAGGGCTTCCCGGTAGATACCTGCTCAAGGCAGTTGTGGCCGTGGCCTTTGTGCTCATAGCCCTGCAAGGGGTATCCATGGGACTCAAAAACCTGCTGCTGCTTTTGGGAGGGCCCTTGCCAGAGACCCAGAACAAAGGAGGCCACTAATGCACGACGCCCTTCCAGGCATAATGTTCTTGGTTTTGACCCTTCTTCTGATGGTGGGCTTCCCTGTGGCCTTCACCCTCTTGGGAACTGCTCTTTGCTTTGGATTGATAGGATTCGGCTGGGAGTTCTTCAATCTGCTTCCTCTTCGCATCTGGGGAGTCATGACCAATTTCACCCTCATAGCAGTGCCTCTTTTTGTTTTCATGGGAGTGATGCTGGAGCGCTCCGGAATAGCAGAGGAACTGCTGGAGACCATGGCCGTGCTCTTCGGCAGAATCCGTGGAGGGCTGGCCACATCCGTGGTGATAGTGGGTGCCCTGCTGGGAGCCTCCACTGGGATCGTGGGTGCCACAGTGGTGACCATGGGGCTTTTGTCCCTGCCCACCATGCTGCGGCACAACTATAAGCACGAGCTGGCCACAGGCACCATAGCGGCCTCGGGTACACTGGGTCAGATAATTCCCCCCAGCATAGTGCTAGTTCTCCTGGGAGACATCATAGGTGTCTCAGTGGGGGATCTCTTCATAGGAGCTGTTCTGCCAGGGTTTCTATTGGTCATTCTATACATAGCTTTCATATCGGTCATGGTCAGGTTCAAACCTTCCTGGGCCCCCCTGATACCCAAGGAAAAGTGGAAGCAGATGATGGGGGCTGGCTTTGGCCGCAGGTTGGCAAGGGCTCTGGCAGCCCCCTTGCTTCTCATGATAGCGGTCCTGGGATCCATCTTTGCTGGCATTGCCACCCCCACCGAAGCTGCGGGGGTGGGAGCTGCCGGGGCCACCCTGATGGCCATATCCAATAGAAGATTTAACCTGGACGTACTGAAACAGGTCATGGAGACCACCACACGGCTTACCAGCATGGTCTTCATCATCCTGGTGGGGGCCAGCGCTTTTGGGCTTGTTTTCCGCGGCCTGGACGGGGACCGCGTGGTAAGGGAGTTCATCCAACAAATCCCCTATGGGAAATGGGGAGTTCTGGCCATTGTCATGGGCCTAATATTCATAATAGGTTTTTTCCTGGATTTCATAGAAATAACCTTCATTCATATACCGGTCTTGGCCCCAATCATGAAACATCTGGGGTTCGACCCTCTTTGGTTCGGAATACTCTTCGCCGTTAACCTCCAGACCTCCTTTCTAACACCGCCCTTTGGTTTTGCCTTGTTTTATCTAAAAGGGGTCTGTCCGCCCCAGATTTCCACCGGACATATCTACAGGGGGATCATCCCTTTTGTAGTTCTGCAGCTGATAGGACTAATGATTGTGGTCTTTTTCCCGGAAATTGCTACCTGGCTTCCGAGGGTGGTCTTTAAGTCGTAGACGCAACAGTAAAGCAGGGCACGGGCTCAGCGAGATTCACGCTGATGGCCCGTGCCCTTACAGATTTCCGAGCCTAGATACCGGCAATCAAGTTGTGGTAAGTCCTCTCTGCCACCTCAGACCATTCGCCGTAACTCTTCTGAAAGGCTTTAAAAGCCTCATGCACCTTCTTGGCCTGGGGGTCCTTGGAGGCTTCCTCTTCCAGAGCCTCGGCCGCCAGTTTTTTCAAGGCCTTCATCACTGGTTCAGGAAAGCGGATCACCTCCACCTTGTGCTTCTTAACCAGTTCCTCCAAGGCCGCACCATTTTGAGCTTCGAACTCGCTCAGGGTCCACACGGTGCTATCCGCACAAGCCGCATCCAAGATCGCTTTCAAATCCGCTGGGAGGGACTCATAAGCTTTCTTGTTGAAGATATACTCCAAGACGCTCCCAGGTTCGTGCCAGCCAGGGTAATAATAATATTTGGCTGCCTGATGAAAACCCATGCGCATGTCGTGGGCAGGGCCCACCCACTCGGTACCGTCAATGGCTCCCCTCTCCAAAGAAGTGTAGATTTCCCCTCCTGCCAGAAGCACAACGGTGGCCCCTGCCTTTGCTATTACCTTACCTCCAAGACCTGGGATCCTAAACTTGAGCCCCTTGTAATCCTCTATGGTCTCTATCTTCTTCTTGAACCACCCTCCCATTTGCACCCCTGTACTGCCTCCCAGCCTTGGGATCACGTTAAAGGGAGCATAGGTCTCCTCCCAAAGCTTCTGGCCTCCCCCGGAGACTATCCAGGTATACATGCCCTGGGCATTCAAACCAAAGGGCACAGCGCAGAACCACTGGGAGGCCGGCGTCTTGCCCGCCCAGTAGTAGGCGGCGCTGCTTCCCATCTCCACTGTGCCCTGGGATACAGCGTCAAAGGTGTTTAGAGGAGGCACCAGCTCCCCACCCGCATACACTGTGATCTTGAACCTCCCTGCGCTTAACTCCTCCACCTTCTTGGCAAACCTATCAGCTCCTGTCTGCAGAATAGGCAGTCCAGGCGGCCAGGTAGTGACCATCTTCCACTGAATGGCCTTTCCCTGAGCCCATATGGTGGGGGCCCCGATGCTGGCCACACTGGTGGCCGCAGCCCCTCCCACAGCTGCCTTCTTGAGAAATTCCCTTCGCTTCATAGACACCTCCCTTTGGCCTGATATGGTTTTGCCAATAAAGATCAAAAGGCTGCACTTGTCAAGCTGTTGAGATTGACTTGAAGGAAAATACCAATTGAGGCTACCATGCCTCAACTTGGGTGGAGGAATCTAGATGTGCCTGGAGGCTGAGGGAAATGGAAAAAGGGCTGGTGATCGTTCTGACCGGTGAGGGCAAGGGTAAGACCACATCGGCCTTGGGCATGGCTCTGAGGGCCGCTGGCCAGGGCTTGAAGGTGCTTTTGCTCCAATTTGTCAAGGGAGGGAATCTCTATGGGGAGCACAAGGCATTGGAGAGAATCCAGCACATAGAGGTGCGCTCGCTGGGCCTGGGAATGCTCCTAGACAGCCCCCACAGCTGGGAAGAACATCGAGAAAAGGCCCGGCTTGGGTTGCAAGAAGCCCGCAATGAAATGCTTTCGGGAAAATGGAACATGCTCATTTTGGACGAGGTTCTCTTTGCACTTGAGGCAGGCCTTCTGGAAGAAAAGCAGGTGCTGGAGCTTATCAGAGACAAGCCTGGTGAGCTCCACCTGGTCCTGACTGGCAGGGGAGCCACCCCCGCCATTATAGAGATCTCCGACACCGTGACCGAGATGGTCTCTCCAAAGCATCATCACCAGGTGCGTGAATCCCCGCTCAAGGGCATGGATTTTTGATTCGCCTTCTTGACTGGTCTTTGGGGAGAATTTAAAATCCAAGGTATCCGTGGAAAAAACTTAGTGACTGGTACTCTTTTTCCCCGTTGAAGCTGCACCTGAAACCGCTCTTGCTGCAGTACAGGCCTGGTGCGGTGTGTTAACCGGCTCAAGACTGCCATTTGGGCTTCGCAGGGTTTCTTGCATATTGGAGGTCCAGGATGCCCCTTGATTGGCGTGCAGCACTTACGCGGGACGGGCATCGGGTAGTTTTGTCTGGCTTGCCCATAGCCATGCATTGTCACCACTACAGCATAAACCTCCAGAAAATGCTTGAAGAAACCCTGGGCAGCCAAGGGGTGGAACTGCTTTTCAGATCGGCCGAAGAGGCCAGCTTCCTTGGGTTTAGATCCATTTTGAGGCAATACCCCAAGATAAGAACCATTCAATCCAAACTGGAGCTGGCCTCCACCATATACCAGAACTGCGGAATGGGAATCATCCACTTCCAACAGATAGGACCCAAGGGGGGTGTGATCGAGAGCCCTTCCACCCATCATGTGACAGGATGGTTGGCCAAGCATGGGGGTCGTCTGACTCCAGGATGCCATTTCTCCCGTGGATGGATAGCCGGGGTCCTCGAAACCATCTATGGCAAATCCCCAGGCTTTTACCTGGTTAAGGAGCTGGCTTGCAAGATGACCCGTGAACCCAAGTGTGTCTTTGAGGTGAGGGAGGCCTAGATGGCCATAGACGGGCACAAGATAGTCCAAGCAGTGATGGAAGGAAGCAGAATAAGGGATGCCAAGGGAATAATCCCCATCTTCGGAGTCTATCTTTGCCTTTTCTTTGTACAGTACTACAACCGTCTTTCCTTCGAGTTCGAAAAGAAAATGGGTCGGGCCCGTAGAGAGGAATCCGCACGGCTTCTCATAGAGGCGGCTCAAGAATGCGGCTATGCTACTTTCCAAGGGATACGCAATTCCTGGGAGTGGGGAGAGATCGTGCAGCCCATGATAGAAAAGAAGGAAGACCAAATAATGGGTTTCACGGCAGTGGCTGTGGCCTTTGGTTGGGGAGACCTGGAAGTAAAGGAGCTGGTGCCAGAGCAAAAGCTGGTGATCCGGGTCAATGATTCTTACGAGGCCTCGGGCTACCTGCAAGAGTACGGTCAGGCCGATTCAGGAAAATGTTACATGCTAAGAGGGGTGACTGCCGCTTTCATGGATCTTCTTTACGGAGACCAATATCCAGAAGGGTGTTTTTCTTTCTTGGCAGAGGAATCCTTCTGCAGGGCCAAGGGAGATCCTTACTGTGAGTTCATTGCGAGAAAAAACCCTGGACTTGGTCCTCCATAACAGGGCCAAACTTCAAGCCCAGGAGTGTTGGGAGTCCTTGGACTGCTCCAAGGTGCTTTGCCCAGCCCATGGAAAAAAAGGAGTCACCTGCTGGCTTATCCCTGAGACCCATTGTACAAACTACATTGTGGAGGATTTCCTCCAGAAGCTTTCCACCTGCCTGACCTGCCCTTTTTTCAGAAGCAAGGGAGAGACCGACCCCTGGGGGTGGCACCACTTTGTTGCTGAGCAGGTACGGCGTTACAACTTCAAGGCCCTGGAACAGATCTATCAAAAAGAAGAGAGCTTCGTAGAGATCCTAAATAGAATCCCTGACGGGCTTTTCACCACTGACCGAGAGTGGCGGATCACCTATTTCAACCCTGCTGCCGAAAAAATCACCGGTTTCACCGCTTTCGATGCTGTGGGGATGTATTGCAAGGATGTTTTCAAAAACACCATCTGCGAGTCCGACTGCGCCCTCAAAAGAGCGGTCGCCCAGGGCCAGGATATTCATAACAGGGAATATGTGATAACCAACATCCAGGGTGAAAAGGTCCCCATCATGTGCTCCACTTCTGTTTTCAGGGATAAAGAGGGAAGAATCACCGGAGGCATAGAGATCTTCAAAGATATGAGCGAATTCAAGAGGTTGCAGGAGGAGGTGGTAAGAAGAGAGAGGAAATACAGGAGGATCTTTGAGGGAAGCCACGACATGATCTACACCACCAACCTAAGCGGTCGAATCCTGGATGTGAATCAGGCTGGAGTCCAGATGTTGGGTTACCACAGCAAGGAGGAGATGCTTCGCGTGGGCTCGGCCAGGAGGCTTTACAGAAGACCCAGGGATCGGGACAGGTTCGTGCAGCTAATGGAAGCTGAAGGGTATGTGAAGGATTTCGGAGTAGATTTCAAGAAAAAGGACGGAACTCCCATCCACGTGCTCATATCCAGTCGCAGGTACGAGGACCCTGAAACCGGTGAAGTCCAGTTCGAAGGGATCATCAAGGACATTACCCACCGCAAGCAGGTGGAGGATGCCCTGAGGGAAAGGAACAGGGAGCTGTCCATCATAGCCACCATTGCCTTTGCGCTGAACCTTACCATGGACATGGATCATGTGTTGAAGATCATTTTGTCCAATGTTCTGAAGCTTCTGAAATTAAAAAGAGGGGCCATCTTTCTCATAGACTGGTCCAAGAAGACAGCTAAACCCCATGCTGTCTTCGGGCTGCCATCCCAGCAGCCTGTCCCTTCGGAAGCTTTGATCTTCAAGGATGAGTTGCTCAAGAAAGCCCTCCTGGAGGACAAGAATTCCTTGACCCCCAGCCCCAGCTTTCCTCCCTTCAAGGTGAGCTACGGTGCAGAGAGTGGAGAGAGACTGCCTTGGTTGACCTGCTACCTGATAACCTCCAAAGGAACTGCCCTGGGCTTTATAGGCTTGGATGTCCCAGAATCCAGAGTTCTGAGTCCTCACGAAGTGACTCTCTTGAGCTATCTTTGCAATTTCCTTGGGGGGGCTTTGGAAAACAGTCAGCTTATGGAAACCATCCGAAGACACCGTCAGGAGCTACGCAGGCTGACCGAAAGGCTTTTTCAGACTCAGGAAGAGGAGCGTAGGCGCATAGCAAGGGAGCTTCATGACGAAGCAGGTCAGGCCCTCACCGCAGTGAAACTTAGCCTGGACAGCCTGGAGCAAGCCCTCGGCAAAGAAGACGGCCTCATCAGGGAGAGGATGGAGGAGATCCGTTACATGCTCACCCGCACGACATCAGAGATCAGGAGGCTTTCCTACCGCCTTCATCCCACGCTTCTGAGCGACCTGGGCTTAGAGCCTGCCTTGGAGCTGTATTTGAAAGAAATGGCCAAACGTTCCAAACTGGAAATAGAGTTCAAGATGGTGGGCTTTGACCGCAGATTGCCGCCTGAGATGGAAACTGTTCTGTACAGATTCAGCCAGGAGGCCTTGACCAACACCATCAAACACGCCAGGGCTGCTCGATTTCGTCTGTCTATCATCAAGAGCTACCCCAAGATCATTTTTCAGGCCGAAGACGATGGCTGCGGTTTTGACGGAAAGATCTCAGGAACTAACAAGAAGAACCTGGGTTTGTTGGGGATGAGGGAGAGGGCTTCTCTTCTGGGTGGAGTCTTTCATCTCAGAACAACTCCAGGGCTTGGCACCCGTATACGCATAGAGATTCCTTACGAGGAGAGCCATGGGAGCAGGAGAGCCGATCAGGATCCTCTTGGCGGATGATCACACCATAGTGCGCCAGGGATTGGCCCGCCTCTTGGAGGACCAGCCAGGATTCAGGGTCGTTGGAGAGGCTGAAAACGGCAAAGTGGCTGTGGAAAAAGCCCTGGCCCTCAAGCCTGATGTGATCATAATGGATATTGCCATGCCCTTTCTAAATGGCATAGAGGCCTCCAAGAGAATCAAGAAGCTCCTGCCAAAGGTTAAGATCTTGGTTCTTTCCATGTACGCGCAGGAAAACCACGTCCACGAACTCTTGCAGGCCGGTGTCTCGGGCTACCTACTCAAGGAATCCAGCGGCCGGGATATCACCACGGCCATTGAAGCGGCCATAAGAAACGAGGCATTTTTGAGTCCCACCATCTCCAAGCTGCTTATGGACAGCTATCTATCACCACGCAAGACCTCCCCCAAGGAACAGCGCTACAACGAGCTTTCCAACAGGGAAAGAGAAGTGTTCCAGCTACTTGCCGAAGGGCACTCCACCAAAGAGGTGGCGGATCTGCTTTGTGTGAGCGTAAGCACAATCAAGACGCACAGAATAAACATAATGGAAAAGCTTGGTATTAGCACCAATGCCCAACTCATTCGTTTTGCAATCCAACTGGGGCTTGTGGCTCCTGATTGAGAAGTCATACCTCGAAGATGGAAAAAATCATCCGGCAAGTGGATGGAAATCGTCTTTTGGACGATTCCCTTTCATACAGAGATTTCTGTAAATTTCGAACAAGCTCCCAACCATAAGAGGGATTGCGGAACGGACTTCCAGCCAAGGCAAGTCTGTTTCCAAAAGGAGGGGACATGTTTCGTTTCCAGAAAGAACAGAAGGTGTGCGAGATCGGAGGAGTAAAGTTGGGGGGTCAACCAGGGGAATATGCCACGGTTTGCTGTTTTTCCATTTTCCAGGAGAGTGATCGAGTCTTTGACAAAGGAGCCAGAAGGAAAGGGTTCAACGAGAAGAGGGCGGAGGAACTCCTTAGAACTGCAGACAAGTTCTCCAGAGAAACAGGGGTTCCGGTCATGGCCGACATCGTGGCCAGCCCGGGGGAGAAGTTCAACAAGTACATAGACTTTGTCACATCCGTCAGCGACATGCCCTTTTGTGTGGATGCCATAATGATGAAAACCAAGTTGGAAGGAGCAGCCTATTGTGCCGAAAAGGGGCTCCTGGATCGCATGTTCTATAACAGCATAACGGTTTGGGCGGACGACCTTATCACCGAGGTCAAGGAAATGGCCCAGATAGGGGTAAAACATGTCCTTCTGGTGGCATTTGACCAGAACGACCAGATGCCTACTGGAAGAATAACGGGAGCCCAAAAACTGCTGGAGGCCATCGAAGCAGCCGGGGCCAAGTTCGAGAGCATAATTGTGGACACCTCGGTGCTAAATGCCCCGGCAACAGCCCTTTGTGGAATGGCCAACCGCTTGATCAAGGAAAAATGGGGTTATGCCACTGCCAGTGCGCCCAGCAACGGCTCTTACATGGAAATGAAGCGCTTCCGGGACGAGATGTGGGGCTTCAAAGGATGGGCAGCCATAGACGCTGTGGTGGAAGGCTTGGCCGCTGTAACTGATCACAGGTTATGTGAGGAGATATGTCAATGCTGAGGTATCCAGGCCAGATTGGGGGGCTGGCCTGCAAA
>JBBFLE010000021.1 GCA_037481695.1 bacterium
AGGAAGTACGGGATTTGATTCATGCTTTCAAGTCCCTATAAACCAATCCCACCCACAAATTCGTGTATGGAGCCCCATTTTCTTGTCTGTTACCAGAATATGGGTGTCCAACCAGTCTTTGAGAAATTTACTTGTCTCGATGGGCACCGTGAGCTTTCCATTTTCCACCTGAAGGAGCAGCTCCTCGGCCTGTTTCGCCAAGTCCTCATGTGCCTTCTTGTGAGACTGGAAGTTGGGATAGGAATGGGTTTTCATGTAATCTTCCTCGGTTTGAAAGTGGGTCTTGGTATAGTCTACCAGGCCCCTCAGAACCCTCCTGGCCCCTTCCGAGCCTTTCCCAGATTTCATGGCTTCATGGAGCTCATCCACAAGGCTTACCAGTTTCCTGTGTTGCTGGTCCACCAATTTGACCCCCACCCTGTATTCATCTCTCCACTCAAAAAAGCCCATCTCCTACCTCCTCATATATCCTGAGACTTACAATTTCATGTCGGCAGATGAGCTCAGATCTTTAGCCAAAGTCATCCTTGGCTAACAAAAGGTTCGTGAAGCTTTTGCCTTGTTCACAAGATCACATGGGAAGTTGGTCCATGCCCTTTGGGGTAAGCTCCTTATGAATGTTGTCCCCAAGACCAGAAGGAGTCAGCTTCTCCAAGGGCCAGGCTTGCGCCTGCCCGCAAGGTTTTGGCAGGGCTTAGGTGCCATCATTCCCTGAGAGCTGGCACAAGCGCCTCCCTCTGGAAAAAATGAGGGCATTCCAAGGAGGAAAAGTTTGACTCATGCTCTAGGCAGGCACAAACTCCTCTGGCCGGATCTCTTCCAGAGTCATGGCCTGGCTGGGACAACCTGCCACACAAAGCCCGCAGCCCATGCATTTGTGCTGATCCACCAAAGCCGCATTGTCCTCTCCCTCCATGGAGATGGCATCGAAATAGCACTTCTCCAGGCAGGTCTCACATCTGGTACAAAGCTTTGGGTCCACCTTGGCTGCAAAGCGACTTGGCACAACGAATCTCTTGACGCCGGCTTTCACAGGTGGCCAGTTCATGCAACAACACTTGCAGCAGTTGCAAATCACGTGATCCAGTTCTCTTCGATTGTCCACCACATGGACTAACCCAGCCTCTTCGCATTTCCTGAGGATTTCAAGGGCCTCCTCCTTGGAAACAGACCTGCCGGTACCCCTTGTCACCGCATAATCAGCAGCCCTGTTGACCTGGATACAAACCTCCAAGGGCTTGTCGCATCTTTGGGCTATGACCCTGCATGTACATCTGGTCACGGCCAATGATCTGGCCTCCTCCACCAGATGTCTGACATCTTCGAAGGCCAGGATCCTGCTGGATGCGTCCAAGCTCACATTGACCGGGATCACCCGGATGGGAGCCTGGGGAACAAAGGCCTCTATCTTTTTGGCATAATCGGTCCACTCATGGTCTGTGTAATCCCTCCACAACTCCAGAAGCTCCTTGCTGGCATCCAAGGCAACGGCCGTGGCATCGTGAAGCTGTGGCACATGCCTGACCCGGTAGTACTTGCGAGTCCCATTTTTTTCGCTAAAAAAAATTAGCCCCTTCTGAAAGAGGCGCTCCACCATTGGTCCTAACTCTTGGAGGGCCAAACCAGTGCGCTCTGCAAGCTGTTCCAAACTGGCCGGTGGGGACGCTGCCATGAGAACCCTCGCTTCCTGAGGATCGGCCAACATCCTGAATATGCGCTCTATTCTTTGGGAGCCTGAAGCCCCGATGCTGGCCGCCAGGCTCTGGTAAAGCTGTTCATCTTGCATTGGAATCCCTCCCCTTCTCATTCCTCTCTTTATGGACGCTCGAGCCAAGAGGGACAACCCTGCCCTCCCCCTTTATTGATCCCATCTTACCCATTTTTGTGCCAAAGCCATTTCAATGCTTTGAGCAAATCCGTCTTTACAGCATGCCCCAACCCCTGCTTCGGCCTGAAACAAGCTCAGAACTTCTCCTGGGCCCTTGTGGTAAAAGCATGGGGAGGCTATCTTCTTGTATGACATAGCCTCCTGGAAGCCATGCTCATGGAACGGATAGTAATGCAGAGCTCCTTCGAAAATCAACCGCTTTTGCTTGTGGCCTTGGGCGGCAACGCTCTTATCCGCAAGGGGCAGTTGGGCACCATACAGGAGCAGTTCCAGAACCTCAGGGTCCCCATGTCCCAGATCGCCCGCCTATCGGGTTCCTACAGGTTGATAATAACCCATGGGAACGGTCCCCAAGTGGGGAATCTCCTTTTGCAGCAAGAATGCTGCGACTCATTGCCCAGGCTCCCTCTGGAAATTCTGGTGGCTCAAACCCAGGGCCAGATAGGGTACATGATAGAGTCCACTCTGGACTCGGAGCTCATGGCCTTGGGTATGGACCAGGAAAAGCTGCTGGTGAGCCTCATAAGCTATGTTGTGGTGGATCCAGGTGATCCTGCCTTCCAGAATCCCACCAAACCCATTGGCCCTGCTTATCCAGAGGAAAAGCCACTGCTTTTACCCTTTCCCACAAAGAAAACCCCCAAGGGCTACAGGCGGGTTGTGGCCTCTCCAAGACCTGTCACCATTGTGGAAAAAAGAGAGATCCGCCGCTTGAGCCAGATGGGTTTCATAGTGATCTGCTGCGGTGGTGGAGGAATTCCGGTGATCAGGGAGGGAAGGAGCTTCGCAGGTGTGGATGCTGTGATAGATAAAGATTTGGCCAGTGCCAGGTTGGCCCAGGAAGTGGGGGTGGATATCTTCCTCATAGCCACGGACGTGCCCGGAGTGGCCTTGGATTTTGCCACCTCCCAAGAGCGCTTCTTACGCAAGTTGGGAAGCCGTGAGGCAAAGCAGCTCCTGGCCGAGGGGCAATTCCCAGAGGGATCCATGGGTCCCAAGGTGGAAGCCTGCCTCCAGTTTCTGGAAGCAGGTGGAAAGAGGGCCCTGATCTGCGCCTTGGAGGATATCCAAGAAGCCCTGGAAGGAAGGGCCGGGACTGAATTTTTCCTGGAAAAATGAGCTGAAAAATGTCGGGAAAGACCATGCCCAAACTATTTTCGGGTGGCTAAGCCTCCTTTGACTATTTGGGTGCTGTTGCCCATTTCTTTAGAATCTTTTCCTGCCAGATAAGGCAAGGGGCAATGGGTTTCCCCAACCTGCTCACCTGGGCCTGGGATGTCACCCGCAGTGTTGGCACTACCCGGCCTTTTAAGACAATGTGAGCCCAAGCTTTGCTCATCATGGCTGGAGCTAGTGCTCAGGAAGCCTGGGCTCTACCATGGGCGGCGCTTGAGGGCGTTTCAAGGGATGGTATCTGTATTTCACCTGGCCCAAAACAGGGTACCAGTCCTCCCCTTCCCGCCAATGGGCAGGCTGGATTTCCCCTCCCAGTTCAGAGAGAAGCTCTTTGGTGACCAGCACATACTCCGGCTCGGCAACTGTATTTTTTAGCAGCCTGTGGGCTACTACCACGTCCAGGCCGGCTATCTTCTCGAAGTTCTTTATGCGATACACCCCAACCCGGCCCATGTGAAGCACGAACTTCAACCTTAGCTTCACAAGGCTCTGGCAGACCTGGCAGTCACACCTCTTGGGGCACTCGAAGGCCTCCACAAACCACCTTTGCACACCCAAGAATCTCTCATACTGATGTTCCACCAATTGGAAAAGCTCCTTCAAAGATGGAGGCTCTTGCTGAAATGGGATCCAGCAAAAAAGTGCATCCCCTTCCACCTCCACTACCCTGAAATCCATAGGACTTCCCTCCAACATCGCCGAGAAGATGCTCATCATGACCATGTTGGCATGCTCTATCTCGGTGCTTGTGAGAAACTCCGTGTAACCGCTTATGTCAGAAAGCCATATTATGCCCCTGGATTCCATTTCAGGATTTCCCCTCTAGATCTCCTCCAACCCCTTACAGTTTAATCCTGCTTCTGCCTCAGGCCCAAAGATCTTATCTGCTCATGGCGGAAGCAGCCCAGCTCGTGGTCGTTGACCATTCCCACGGCCTGCATGAAAGAATAACAGATTACAGGCCCAACAAACGTGAAACCCAGGGCCTTGAGTTGCCTGGCCATGGAAATGCTCTGAGCGCTGAAGCTGGGAATCTGCTCGTGGCTTGCCCATCTGTTCTGCAGGGGCCTGCCATCCACAAAGCCCCAAAGAAACTCAGAAAAAGAACCTGTGCGCTCTTTTATCCGCATGGCTGCCCTGGCGTTTTGCACCAAAGAAAGGATCTTGAGTCGGTTGCGCACAATAGCTTTGTCCCTGAGAAGCGATTCTATCCTGGCCTCATCAAAAAGGGCCACGCGGGTAAAATCAAAACCTTCAAGGGCTCTTCTATAAGCCTCCCGCTTCTTAAGGATGGTAAGCCAGCTAAGACCTGCCTGGGCCCCCTCCAGCACAAGCATCTCGAAGAGCTTGAATTCATCGAAAACCGGCACTCCCCACTCCAGGTCGTGGTAGGCGAGATAGATGGGATCATCCGTACACCAGCGGCAACGTCTGAGCTTAGAAGATTCCCCTGCCCTTACCATTGCAATCCCTTCCCACCGAGCTTGGCCCAGGTCATCTGCTTTTTCAAAGCTCACCCCCCTCTGGCTTTTCCCTTGGTGAGAGCCAGCCCTTTGATCTTAAGCCTTATCGTGCAAAAATAGAATCTTAGTTTTCCTTAGAGGCAGAGCCTTTACGGCCTGCTAGAGATACCCTAGTTGATAGGCAAACTGGAGGTCTCGTAAGAGATGAAAGACTGTGTTTTTCAAGTACCTAGGCCAGCAAGGACCGGGGCCTCGGTGCTGAAAATCTTGCTCTTGCTTTGGACGAGCCTATTGTTCTCCACAGCCGCTTTTCCACAGCAGCTTTACGACAGGAGCTGGGCGGTTGTCATAGGCATAGACAATTACCAACACTGGCCTCACCTTCAGGCTGCCGTGGCTGATGCCAAGGCCATGGCCCAGAGGCTCAGAGAAATGGGTTTCGAGCCCATCACCTATCTGGCCAATGCTGAGGCCACCAGGGACAGAATTCTCACAGAGATTGGGACCCGTCTTAGCAGGGACACTGGCCCCAATGACAGAGTCTTCATCTACTTTGCAGGCCATGGGTACACTGAAGAACTCCCCAACGGGGACCAGGTGGGTTATCTCATTCCGGCTGACTGTCCCCAGTCCAACTTCTTCACCTACGCCATCTCCATGCAACAAATAAGGGAGACTTTCAGCCGCATGAGGGCCAAACACATATACTATGTCATAGACGCATGCTTCTCGGGTTACGGTTTCACAAGGGGGGCGGGCATGGTCCCTGGAGCCAGGGGATATCTGCAGGTGGTGACCGAAAAGAGGGCGGTGCAGATGATCACCGCTGGCCGAAAAGGAGACCTGGCTCATGAAGAAAAGGGGCACGGCATCTTCACCCTTTATCTATTGAGGGGCCTGCGTGGGGAGGCAGATCTCAACGGGGACGGACTGGTCACTGCCACCGAGCTTGGTGGGTATGTGCAGCCCAATGTTTATCAGGCCTCTGGCCAGAGGCAGCTACCTCAATACGGCAGGTTGGAAGGGGAAGGGGAAGTGGTCTTTCTGGTGGGAGAAGCTCCTCGCGAAAAAGAGGCCAGGGAGAAGATTCAAGCCCTGGAGAAGGAACTCTCCCAGTTGCAACAGCAAAGAAAGAGCCTGGAAGGCAAGAAGGAACTCCTTCTCACGGATATCATGAAGCTGGATGTGGAGATCAGACAGAACAGGGAGAAAGCCCAGATGCTGGAGAAGGAGCTGGAACAAGTGAGAGCAGCCATGGAGCCTCCCAGGCCTCAGGTGCAAAGCAGACCCTCTCCACCGCAGATCCAGCAAGGGGAAAGACCTCCTGTTGCTTCGCAGCCCCCCCAGTCTGTTTCCCGTTTCAAAGACATGGGAAACGGCACCGTGCTGGACAGCCGCACAGGCTTGCTCTGGGAGAAGGGGGGGTCCCCAAGGCCTGTGCGTTTCTCAGAAGCCCAAGCACATGTGGAAAAGCTCAACCAAGAAAGGTTTGGTGGGTACTCGGACTGGCGAGTCCCCAGGCTGGAGGAACTACAGAGCCTGCTTGTGGAGAAAAGCCATGAGGGCCTCAGGCTGGATCCTCTGTTTGACCGCAGGGTCCCGGCCTGTTGGTCTTCAACACAGTACGCTGTGGGGGCCCAGAAACACCACGCGGGTTTGGACTTCAAAGATGGCACAGTGCTGACCAGAAGTGAACTCACAGAGGGTTACCATGTCAGGGCCGTGAGGGGAAAGTCTGATTGAAGGCCCTCCAAGGCCTGACAAGGCCAAGGATCTTCTGAGCATGCCTAGAGAAGTACCTGGCTTGATTTGGCTTGGACCTGCACGGTTTCCTCGAGCTGGGGGCCTTATGAAAGACCCTCAAGCCTATAAATCCATCATGCAGGTGAAACATCGCTACAGATGATGATGGAATTGCAATTCCAGACACTGGTTCCCCTTCTTAAGGTTGGGGCTGTCTTTCTTCTCATCGTGCTTTTGCTCAGGAAATCTGTACAGGTGGGGCTAGCTCTGGGGGCAGGTGCACTGGCATTGGGAATTCTCTTTAGGCCTGATGCATGGGCCCTGCTTAGGACAGCCTGGACCTCACTTAGCAATACCCGCTCCTTGATGCTTCTGGCCATGGTGAGTCTGATCCTGATACTTAGCAGTTCCATGGAGCGTTCAGGCCTCATGGATCAGCTCCTCTCTGGGGTGAGGGACAGATTCTCCTCCAAGTCCTGGGCCATGGTCCTTCTGCCTGCCCTCATCGGGCTTCTTCCCATGCCCGGAGGTGCATACTTCTCGGCCCCCATGTTGGACAAGTTTGATCCTGAGGCAAGACTTTCCCCTGCCCTCAAGAGCTTCCTGAACTATTGGTTCAGGCACATATGGGAATACTGGTGGCCTCTTTTTCCGGCAGTGTTGCTTACCTGCACGGTGGCCGAGCTGGACTTGTGGAGGTACAGCCTGGCCAGCTTTCCCATGACTCTGGTGGCAGCGGCAGCTGGGATTCCCATCTTGGCCAAGGTGCCCAGAGCTCTTTTGTTGTTTGCTCCCGGGCCCTCTCATACCACCACCAATGCCCGCGGGTTTCAGGGTCTGCTGCCCATTCTCATGGCCTTGGTGCCAGGAGTCTTGATGGCGCCTGTTTTGGGTCTGGGGGCCGCAGGAGAAAAGCTCAAGCAGGCGCCCAGGGAGACATGGCTCCTGGTGGGTCTTGTGGCAGCCATCATCTGGATATGGAGGCATCCCCAAGAAGCAAGGCAACAACTCCCAGAGGTATTGATGGATCCAAAGCTTCCCAGAATGTGGCTTACCATAGCCGGGGTGCTGGTGTTCAAAGGAGTAATGGAGGCAAGCGGCGCCGCCTCTGAGGTGGGCCGCTCATTGACGGAGCTTCAGATTCCTCTGGGCGGGGTGGCGGTGGTGCTTCCCTTGATAGTCGGCCTCATCTCAGGGCTCCCCATAGCCTTTGTGGGAGCGTGTTTTCCCATTCTGCTGTCCATGCTGGCCGCCGCTGGAATTCTGCACCTGAAGCTGGTGTGGATCTTACTGGCCTTTGTCTCGGGTTTTGTGGGTAGCCTTCTTGCACCAACACATCTTTGCCTCATCCTGAGCAATGAGTATTTCCACGCTCCCTGGCCCAAGGTGTACAGTTATCTGTGGATGCCTTGTGTCTTGCTCTTGGCCGGCTCTGCAGCCTATTTCTTCTTGCTAAGAGGCCTCTTGGAATGATTCGGGCCCAGCCCCGCAAGATGTTGATTCTGTGGATTACATCAAGGCACCCATGCGCCAAGGCACGAATTCCAGATCCCCGTATCCCAGCAGTTCGCTTTTGGTCCTTTTGCCAGAGGCCACATCCAATATGGCCCTGAAGATCCTCTGGCCTGCTTCCTCCAAGGACTCGAGACCTTCCAGAATAGTGCCGCAGTCGATGTCCATATCCTCTTCCATGGAAACGTAAAGACGGCTGTTGGTGGCCAGTTTCAAGACAGGCACCGGCTTGCATCCAAAGGCAGAGCCTCTTCCAGTGGTAAAAGCCACAAGGTTGACACCTCCGGCCACCATTCCGGTCACGGAGGCTGGATCATAGCCGGGGGTGTCCATGAATACCAGGCCTTTTGCCGACACAGGCTGGGCGTAATCGTATACCTCGACTAGGTTGGTGGTGCCTCCTTTGGAGACAGCCCCAAGAGATTTCTCCAGTATGGTACTTAGCCCCCCGGCCTTGTTGCCTGGAGAGGGATTGTTGTCCATCTCACCATGGTTGCTTCGCACGTAGTCTTCCCACCAACTTATCTTTTCCAGGAGCTTGCGGGCCACTCTCTCATCCACTGCCCTTCGGGTAAGTAGATGCTCTGCCCCGTAGATCTCAGGGGTTTCCCCCAGCACCACCGTGCCCCCATGGGCCACCAAAAGATCAGCCGCCACCCCCAGGGCAGGGTTTGCGCTGATGCCGGAATACCCGTCCGAGCCGCCGCACTCCACCCCCAGGATCAAATGATCAGCCGAGACACTCACCCGAGCCACCTGCCCTGCCTGTCTGAGCATCTCTCTGACCATCTCCACTCCCGCCTCCACGCTCTTGCGGGTCCCTCCCCTCTCCTGTATCACCAGGCCCTCCAAGGGCTTGTCCTGCTCCTGCTGCACTTCCCCTAAAAGATCCCCCACCTGATTCACCTCACACCCAAGGCCCACCAGGAGCACCCCGGCCAGATTGGGATGTGCCACAAGACCCTTGAAGACCCTCTGGAATGCCTCAAAACTCTCCCCTCTTCCCCCCATGCCGCAACCTTCTGCGTGCACCAGGGCAACTACACCGTCCACACCAGGGTGATACTCTGTCTTGAATCTTTCGGCTATGGCTCTGGCCACAGTGGCCGAACAGTTCACACTGGACAATATGGCTATGTAGTTGCGGGTTCCCACCTTTCCACTCTTTCTCAGGATCCCCTGAAATGTTACCCTTTTTTGGGGTGAGACAAACTCATGCTCTTTGAGGCAGGACCCGGGGGCGTAATCCTTGTGGTAATCGCCTACAACCAGGTTGTGGGTGTGCACATGAGCCCCCGGGGGGATCAGCCGGGAAGCCAGGCCTATTATCTGGTCATACTTTATTACAGGATCCCCCTTGGCAATCAGGGATACGGCCAGTTTGTGGCCAGCCTCCACTTTTTCCATGCATGTTATTTTCTCTTCTGGAACAAGATCTCCTGGGGCCAGGTTCCTCCTGGCTACCACCACATTGTCCCTGGGGTGCAATCTGATCACCGATGGCAGCTCGCCCATTTTCCCAAATCCTCTCCATGGCTGTTTGAATGATATGACTTAAGCGAGGGCCTTTTCGCTTCGGATGTGGAAAAGGTGTAGTCTCTCCAAAGAGGGCATGAGCACGAGAGCCTCTCCAGGCCTTACCTGCACATTTCGTCCCACACCGGCAATCAAAGATACCCCTTCGGCATCCACGTCCACATAGGTCTCGTTCCCTATGGGCTCCACCACTTCCACCACCGAGCGAATTGTTCTGCCGGCCACGTGCTCCTGCACAGGCCTCAGATCCTCAGGCCGGATCCCGACTATGATCTCATCCTCCCTGTAACCATCCAGGGCTGCAAGCTTGTTCTGAGGCAGATCTATACGAACAGAACCCTTGCACAAACATACCGAGTCCCCCTGCCTTTTCACTGCAGCCTGAAAAAAATTCATGGAAGGGCTGCCCAGGAAACCGGCCACAAAGGTATTGGCCGGAAAGTTATAAAGCTCCAGGGGAGTCCCAACCTGCTGGATGAGCCCGTCCTTCATCACCACTATCCGGTCCCCCATGGTCATGGCTTCTACCTGATCGTGAGTCACGTACACGGCCGTGGTGGAAAGCCGGCTGTGCAGCTTCTTGAGTTCAAGTCTGGTCTGAACCCTCAACTTGGCATCCAGGTTGGACAGGGGCTCATCAAAGAGAAAGACCTGGGGCTTTCTCACTATGGCCCTTCCCAGGGCCACCCTTTGCCTTTGCCCTCCTGAGAGCTGTTTGGGCTTTCTATGGAGCAATTCTCCTATTCCAAGTATTTCCGCTGCCTCCTGGACTCTCCTGCGGATCTCCTCCTTGGGGGTTTTTCTCATCTCCAGACCGAAGGCCATGTTCTCATAAACGCTCATGTGCGGATAAAGGGCGTAGTTCTGAAAGACCATGGCGATGTTGCGATCCCTGGCGGGAACTCGGTTCACCAACCTCTCGCCTATGAATATCCTGCCGCTGGTTATTTCCTCCAGCCCGGCAATCATCCTCAGGGTTGTGGTCTTCCCGCAGCCACTTGGGCCCACCAAGACAACAAACTCCTTGTCCTGGATGAAAAGGTCGAAATCTTTCACGGCCACCACATCCTCAAATTTCTTGCAAACACTCTCGAGCCTGACCTCGGCCATTTTTAAGTCACTCCTTGAGGGCACCGGTCATTCCGGCCACATAATGCTCCACAAAAAAAGAATACACCAGAGCCACAGGTACAGAGGCGCAAAGAGCACCTGCCATGAGCGGCCCCCAATGATAAACATCACCGCGAACCAGCTCTGTCACCAGTCCTATGGGCACGGTCTTG
This sequence comes from bacterium, assembly GCA_037481695.1. Classification (NCBI taxonomy): domain Bacteria; species bacterium. The sequence goes on from JBBFLE010000021.1 coordinate 10,602, forward strand.
CTAGAGGTCTCAGATATGAAAGCCAGGGCATATATGTATTCATTCCATGACAGAGTAAAGCAAAAGATTGCGGCCGAAAGGATGCCGGGCAGACACAGGGGAAGGATGATGGTCCTGAATATACGCACCCGGCTGGCACCGTCTATCATGGCGCACTCTTCCATCTCCTTGGGAATGGACTTGAAATAGCCCATCAAGAGCCATGTGCAGAAAGGAATCAGAAAGGTGGGATAGGTCAGAACCAGAGACCAAAGGGAATCCCACAGCTTCAGTTGGAAGATCACGTGGGCTAGGGGGATGAAGAGAATGGTCTGAGGTATGAGATAGCTCAAGAATATGCCCACACCCGTTGGCTGGGATGTTCTGAAACGTAGTCTTTGGATGGCATAAGCGGCAAGAAGGCTGGCCCCTAGGGCTATCAGGGTGGACAGTATGGCCACAAAGAAGGTGTTGGCCATCCACTTGAGAAAGATGGTCTTGGTGAAGAGGTGGACTATGTTGTCCAGAGTAGGACTGTGGATGTAAAAGGGATTCAGCTCCAAGTTGTACATTTCCTTGTCAGACTTGAAGACAGTGTTGACCATCCAGTAGAAGGGGAAGAGCAGGAAGAAGAGGTAGAGCGCCAGAGGAATGTAGAACTTCAGCGCCTTGGATCTGGCCCTCTCCCCAACCATGCTTCTCAATCCTCCCTTCTGAGGTACTTGAAGCTAATGAGCACGCACACCACCAGTATGGGCAGCATAAAATTGGAAATGGCTGCCCCCTCTCCGAAATGTCCCCCTGCCATGGCCCTCTGAAAGGAGAGTGTCCCGAAAACGTGAGTGGCCCCGGCTGGCCCTCCCTTGGTGATGATCCAGATCAACTGAAAGTCTGCAAAGGTCCATATGGTGGAAAAAGCTGTGACCACAGCCAGCAAAGGTGTTATGAGGGGAAGAGTGATCTTGCGGAACTTGGCCCAGGAACTGGCCCCATCCAGATCCGCGGCCTCGTACAGCTCCGGGCTTATGGTTTGAAGCCCTGCCAAAAGCCCTATGGTGAAAAATGGTATGCCCCTCCAAACATTGGCTGCGATCAAGGAGAACCTGGCATTCCAGGGATCACCCAGGAAGTTGATCATGTTCTCTATGAGCCCGAGCCTCATGAGCACCCAAGAAATACCGCTAAAGGTGGAATCATAGAGCCACCAGAAACAAATGGCGCTCAAGGCTGTGGGCACTATCCAAGGCAACAGAACTATGGCTCTAACCAGGCCCTTGGCCTTGAAATCCCTGTTCAAAACCACTGCCAGTCCTATGCCCAGGATGGCCTTTAGAAGCACTGCCACCACGGTGTAAAGAAAGGTGTTGAAAACCGTGAGCCAAAAGGCCGGGTCATCTAGCAACTCTTGGTAGTTCTCCAGCCCCACAAAGGAGCCTTCCCGGCCCACGACCGTATCCGTGAAACCCAACCAAAGCCCCAGGATAAAAGGATACGCCAGAAAGATCAGAAGGATGAGCTCTGCCGGGGCCACGAACAAAAAACCCAGAACATTAGGATTCTCTAGAGCCCTGGAAAGCTTCCCTCTGATGCCTGAGTGGATCACAGAGGCTTCTGAAGCCGCAACTTCCACCAAACCCTCCTCTGGCCAGATTACCTGCCCGGATCCTTGAGGCTTGGCCGCTACCCCAAACCAGTACCAGGATTCAGCCTGCTCCCCCAAGGCTTAACAAGAATCTCTTTGAAATCAAATAGAGTCATCCCAAGATGCAGCAAACTTAACCCGCGTTATTCACGGATCCCGAGCAAACCAGGCCAGGCTCGCAGAAAACCAGAGCCCGGGTTGCCCCGGACTCCGGCAAAAACTCCTGGCCCCTGTCTTCAACCCTTCTTCTTGGTCTTCACCTTGTAAGCCTTGACTATTGCCTTTTCGGCTATGTCTATGGCTTTGTCAGCAGACATGCCTCTGGCGCAGTAATTGGCGAACAGGTCCACAACCACGTATTCGGCCATGACCGCTGCCGAGGCCGGCCCGATGGGACCTTCGTAACCATTCCAAAGCATGTTTTTCATGCAATCTCTGTAAACCGTGTGTTTTGGGTCTTCTGTCCATACCGGCAAATCTCTGTAGGCCTTAAGAGAAGGCGTCACATAGCCTCTCATGGCGTTTATCCATGGCCCGCACTGCTCGGCCTCCAGCATGAACATGAGGTAATGCTTGGCTGCATTGGGAAAACGGGTGTGTTTGAATATAAAGGCCGGATCCATGAGGTGCAGTTCCGTGGGCTTCCCCACAGGCCCCTGTGGTGGATGCTGGTGATAGGTGTCCTCGGCAACCTTTGGGAGCTTCTCCTTGGCAGCATAATAAATGCTAATACCGTTGTTGGTGACCGAAATCTCCTCTGCCAGGAAGGCCTTGTTGTTGTGAGGATCCAGCCAGGAGGCGCAACCTGGGATCATGGCATTGTCATAAAGATCCTTCATGGCATCCAATGCCATGCGGGTCTCTTTGCTGTTGATGGCAGGAGAGCCATCCTTGTTCACGGTCTTGCCACCAAAGGCCCAGAGAAAGCCGTGGGCCCAGTTGTTCCCATCCCCCACGGCGTGGCCCAGGGCGAATCCTACGGGATGCCCCTTGGCCTTGAGTTTCTTACAGCAATCAATGAACTTCTCCATCTGCACCGGCATCACATCGTAGCCCACTTCATTGACCCAGCTCTTTCTATAGCAGATGGCCTGCCCTGGTCCACCCATGGGGATGTCTATCCACTTTCCTGTCTTGGGATTTACACCATACTTGACACAAACATCCTCCCACCCACCGTATTTTTTGCCCAGATAATCTGCCACATCCGTCACATCCAGGAGCTTATCGGGATACAGGAAGGGATCGTCATGCCAGCCCAGCACTATATCATGACCAGCACCCACCGAGGCTTCCATGGCCGCCTTAGGCCTCACATCCTCCCAGGAAAGGTACTCTGTGGTGACCTTGCAGCCCGTAAGCTGTTCCCATTTGGCGGTGTTTTTCTCCCACATCTCCTTGTCAGAGCCCACAAAGGGGCTCCATCTGAGCACCTTGAGCTCAGCCCCTTTTTCCACAGAGAGTTTGGGTGGGGAAACCTGAGCCATCACCTTTCCCGCAAGGGGGCCCAAAGCTCCGCCCAGAACCGCCGCACCGGCGACTCCAGCTCCTGTTGCCTTTATAAAGTCCCTTCTGGAGAGCTTTGCGTCATCTCTTTCCATGTTCTCGCCTCCTGGGTTTACGCGCCTCTCAAGGGGCGCCTGTTGCCTGGGAAATTCATTGCATTCCCTTGAGCCCTACCCTTCCTTTCCAAGATCTAGAGAACCTGGATCGCAGGGGTTCCCTCCCCCCCGGCCGTGGTGCAAGGATCACCTCCTTTCCAGCCAGACTCTGATGGTGAGTAAAAACAACATGCCTTAGTCCCCAGGCCCCTTGGCCGGGGAAAAATAGCCGGATCCGCAAACAACAGGAGCTGGAGGATCAGCGCTAAAGCCAACTTTTAGCTGGAACGCATCGAACATAAGTGAAAGCCCCTTGCTGTGTCAAGGGTATATGAAAGGTTTTTTTCTTGATTTGGGTTGTTAATTGCACTCATGCTGGTATACCATCCCCTCGTCCGGAGATTGCCTTGATCCTGGGCCATGGCAGCTTCACCTCAGGTTGAGGCTGCCAAGGCATTTTCACCAAAGCGAAAGGAGAACGGCCATGACTTGGAGAAGTCGCTCTATTCTTTCAAGGCCGGAGTGGTCCATGCACAGGGCCCTTTACAAGAGCATGGGGTACACAGACTACGATCTGGACAGGCCCCTCATAGGGGTGGCCAATTCCTGGAATCGGGTGGTTCCTGGCCATTACAACCTGAGGCTGGTCTCAGAATACGTGCAACAGGGGATACGCCAGGCAGGGGGCACACCCGTAGAATTCGGTGTCATAGGGGCCTGTGATGGCATAGCCCAGGGTCACCTGGGCATGCACTACATCTTGCCCACCAGGGACCTCATAGCCAATGACATAGAGATGATGGTACAGGCCCACAGGCTGGACGCTGTTGTCTTGTTGGGTTCTTGTGACAAGATAGTGCCTGGCATGCTCATGGCAGCAGCCAGGCTGGACCTTCCGGCCATATTGGTGGTGGGGGGCCCCATGGAAGGGGGATGCATGTTTGACAACAGAGCCTCTGATACCACATCTCTTACCGAAGGTCTGGGTATGCTCAAGGCCGGCAAGATAAGCCTTGAGACGTACCTGGAGCTGGAAGACTGTGCAGCCCCCACATGCGGCTCCTGTTCTTTCTTTGGAACAGCCAACAGCATGTGCTGTGTGGCCGAGGCCATGGGCATGTGCCTTCCCGGAAGCTCAACCATTCCGGCCACTAGGGCCCAGAGACTCAGAAGTGCTCAGGAGGCCGGAAGGCAGATCATGGAGCTTCTCCAACAGGGAATAACAGCCAGAAAGATCATAAACAGAAAAGGCATAGAGAATGCGGTAAGGCTCAGCTCCGCGGTGGGAGGGTCCACCAATGTGGCCCTTCATATTCCTGCCATTGCATATGAGGCGGAGCTGGATTTTGATATGGACACCTTTGATGAGCTTTGCCGCAGCACACCCCACCTGGCCCGAATCAACCCGGCTGCCCCTGCCAACACCCCTGACTTCCACGCTGCGGGGGGAGTCCCGGCGGTGATGAAGGAGATTTTGGGGCTGCTCAATGCAGATGCTCTAACGGTCACCGGAAAGAGCGTGGCCGAAAATGTGGCCAATGCCAGAATCCTGGACCCTCAGGTGATCAGACCCATTTCAGAGCCCTGGAGCAGCGAGGGAGGACTGGCGGTGCTGAGGGGGAATCTGGCTCCCCGCACGGCCATCACAAAACCGGCTGCCATTGCGCCACAGATGCATCGCTTCACAGGTACAGCGAGGTGCTTTGACTCAGAAGAAGAGGCCAATGCTGCCATACTTGAGGGGAAGGTACAGGAGGGCGTGGTGGTGGTCATAAGGTACGAGGGCCCCAAGGGCGGGCCCGGCATGAGAGAGATGTACACGGCCATGAAGCTGCTCTACGGCCGAGGGCTGGCCCTCAAGACAGCCTTGGTGACAGACGGCAGATTCTCAGGGACCAACAACGGCTGTTTTGTGGGGCATATTTCCCCAGAGGCTGCAGAAGGCGGTCCTTTGGCTCTGGTCAGGGATGGAGACTTGATAACCATCGACATTGCGGCACGAAGCCTGCATCTGCATGTAGAGGATGAAGAATTAGAAAAAAGGCGTTCCCAGTGGAAAAGGCCCAGAGCAAAGTTCACAAGCGGGTACCTGGCCCTTTATTCCAGGCTGGCGGAGTCAGCGGACAGGGGAGCCATCATAAGACATCGCTTCCAGGATGAATCCTAAGAAAAGGAGGCTTGGAGATGTTTCGACCCCAGGGCGTGTACGTGGCCATGATGACCCCTTTTGCAAAGGACGGTCATGTGCAAGAGGATACTCTCAGAAGTCTGGTGGATTTTTTGATCAGCAAGAAGGTTCACGGCCTCTTTCCAGTGAGTTCTGTGGGAGAAAGTGTGCACCTCACCCTGGAGGAGCGCCTGAGGGTCATGAAAATAGTGGTACAAGAAGCTGCCGGGAGAGTCCCTGTTACCCCGGGGGTGGGCACCTCCCGTCCTGCTCATTCCATAGAACTGGCAAGACAGGCTGCAGCTATGGGATGCACGGCGGTGGTGGTCGCCCCTCCATATTTTTATCGCATATCAGAGGGCATGCTGGAGAGCTATTTCCTAGAAATCGCTCAAAACAGCCCTGTTCCTGTGATCCTGTACAACATCCCGCTCTTCACCCAACCCATAAGCCCTCAGATAGTTGGCCGTCTATCCCTGTTGGAAAATGTGGTGGGCCTCAAGGAAAGCAGCGGGAGCATGGTGGATCTGGTTCACTTCATGGACGAGGTCAGGCAGCAAGGAGGGGAGATCTCATTTCTTTCAGGCCGTGAGGATATATTCTTCCCTTCCCTGGCCGTGGGAGCCAGCGGCTGTATGACCGCCACTGCATGTGTGCTTCCAGAGGCCATGGTGGCCATTTACCAGGCGTGGGACAAAGGTGACTGGGCCCTGGCAAGAAGCCTTCAAATGCAGCTGGTCTCATTTATCAGGGCCTGCTTCTCGGTGCCCTTTCCCAGTGGCTTCAAACTGGCCATGGAGTGTAGGGGGTTTCCCATGGGGCCACCCCTACAACCCCTCTCCAGCCAGGAGGCTGCCCAGCTGGAAGTTGCCAGGGCCCGCATTGGCCAACTCATAGAGGCCGTCTTGCAGAAGCTCAAGGGCCCTGACTCCTGAGGGAGAAGCGCTCTGCATATGGAATCAGCCATTTCTGGCAAGGAATGGAGAGTCAGGCAGAACCTGGCATCAAGACTGAGCAGCCCTGAAAGCCTCCATGTAAGCAAAAAGTGCTGGGGAGCCCCCTGTGTGCACGAAAAGCACGTTTTCCTTCTTGGAGAAAAAACCTTTCCGCACCAGATCCACAAGCCCAGCCATGGCCTTGCCCGTGTACACAGGATCCAGCAGTATTCCCTCGGTGCGAGCCACCAGCTCAACGGCCTCCACCATCTCTTTTGTGGGAATGGAGTAACCTGCACCCACATACTCCCCGAAACAGAGCACCTCTTGCCTGGGGATCTCTCCACGACATCCAGCCAGCAGAGCCGTCTCCTTGGCCAACTCCCAGACGATCTCCTCCTGCACCTGCTTGGGCCTGCTCACGTTTATGCCCACCACCGGGATCCCGCTTTGGTTGCCCCAAAACCCCACCAGGAGCCCTGCCTGGGTACCGGCGCTGCCGCTGGCGCAGACCACCCTGTCTATCTTGAGCCCTTCCTGAAAGGCCTGAGCCAGGATTTCCTCGGCGCATGCCACATAGCCCAGGGCACCCAGCCCATTGGAAGCACCCCCTGGAATGATGTAGGGTTTCAGCCCCTTGCCCCGAAGTTCCATGCAAGTGGACTCCATCTCGGCCTTCATGTCAGAGCCCCCTGGCACGACCCGGATGGAGTCCGCCCCCAGGAGTTGGTACAGGAAGTGGTTGCCGCTTCCCTGAGGCTTGAAGCTGCCAGGGACCCTCTCCTCCAAGACCAGGTGGCATTGAAGCCCTTCTTTTCTGGCCGCAGCCAGGGTCAGCCTGCAGTGGTTGGACTGCACCGCACCGCAGGTGACCAGGGTGTCGGCGCCTTTTTCCAGGGCATCTGCCACCACGAACTCCAGCTTGCGAACCTTGTTGCCCCCTGCAGCCAATAGCCCCAGCATATCATCTCTCTTGAAGTATATGGTGCTGCCCCCCAGGGCCTCTGTGAGCCTCTCCAGCCTTTGGATGGGCGTCCAGCCCAGCGTGTACCTCCTTCTTGGAAACCTAGCCAGATTCATCCCTTCCTCCTATGCCAAACATCTCCTATGTTGAACCCGCCTTTAAATGGAAGCTCTTTTCACAAAGGCTCCAGGCCGGCCTCACGTATGGCGGCCCTGGCCAGTGCCACCAGTGGATCCACCAATGGAACCGGCAGCTCCCCTGGCTCCAAAACCAGCGGGAGTTCCGTGCAACCAGCCACTATGAGCTGGGCCCCTCGCCTGGCCAATTCCAAGGCCGCCTCCCTGGCCAAGACCTTGCCTTCCTTTCTTTTTTCTAAGGCCTGAGATTCCTTGACCGAATATATTGCATACATGATCTGCTCCTGGCTGCGGTCATCCGGCACCAGAGTCCTGAGCCCCGCCTGTTCCAGCCTGGCTTGGAACAGGCCTCCTCGAATGGTGCCCGTTGTTGCCATGAGCCCCACAATGCAAGCCCCGGCAAAGGAACTTTTTATCTCTGCCACCGTGGCATCCAAGATGGACACAATGGGAAGAGGACTGCGGGAAACCAGTTCTCCCAGAAAGAAGTGGGCCGACACGCAAGGAATCACTATGAAGTCAGCTCCGGCTCTCTTGAGGGCCTCGGCACTCTTTAGAAGGAGGGGCACCGGGGATTCCCCTCCATGCACAATGGCGCTGGTGCGATCCGGCACCTTGGGGTTGGAATCGATGATGACCCTCAGATGCTCCTGGTCTGTTTTGGCAGGGGTGAGTCTGATGAGCTTTGCATAGAAATCCAGCGTGGCCTCTGGCCCCATGCCTCCCAGAACACCTATGGTCTTTTCTGCCATGGATGTGGATCTTCTCCTCTTCTTGCCTGTGCGGCTACTCGCTACTATTTCAATATCTGGCTCAAGAATTCCTTGGTTCTCTGATGCTTGGGGTTCCTGAAGAATTCCTCTCCTGTACCCCTTTCCACTATCCTACCTGCATCCATGAAGATGATCTCGTCGGCCACCTCCCTGGCAAAGCCCATTTCGTGGGTGACCACCAGCATGGTCATTCCCTCCTTGGCCAGATCCATCATGACCTCCAGGACCTCCTGGATCATCTCTGGGTCCAAGGCAGAGGTGGGCTCGTCGAACATCATGTACTCTGGCTCCATGGCCAGGGCCCTGGCTATGGCCACCCTCTGTTGCTGTCCTCCCGAGAGATTGGCCGGGTACTCATGGGCCTTCTCTGGTATACCAACCCTTCTCAACAACTCCATGGCCTTTTCCTCGGCCTGTTTCCTGGGAATGTGCTTTACTTTCATGGGAGCCAAGGTGATGTTCTTGAGAACGTTCATGTGAGGATACAGCTCGAAACGCTGAAAAACCATCCCGATTTTCTGCCTCAGTTTATACAGGTTGGTTTTGGGATCCCCCACAGAGATCCCGTCCACTATGACTTCCCCCTGTTGGAAGGGCTCCAGTCCGTTTATGCAACGCAGAAGGGTGCTTTTGCCTGAGCCGCTGGGACCGCAAATCACCACTGTCTGGCCCCGCTGGATGGTCTCGTTTATATCCGTCAAGACCTGCAGTTTTCCATAACGCTTGCTTAAGTTCTTAATTTCTATCATAGGAGGTTTGCCCTTCTTCCCTTCTCTTCGTAATAACGACTTATCCTGGATCCCACAAAACAGACAGCGAAGAACATCACTGCCACAAAACTGTAAAGCTCTATGGATCGAACCTCCATACTGTCCACTATGGTGGTGCGCCTTACCATCTCCTGCAACCCTATCACATATGCCAGGCTTGTGTCCTGAAAGGTTATTATGCTTTGGGTTATCATGCTGGGGAGCATCCTCCTGAAGGCTATGGGCACCAGGATGTATCTTGCGGTCTGCCAATAGGTAAGGCCCGTGGAATAGGCCGCACTGACCAGATCCCGGCTTATGGACTGGAATCCGGCCCTGAAGATCTCCCCGAAATATGTGGCCTCGAACACAATGAAGGAAACCGCTGCCGAGACAAAGGGGTGCAGCGTCTTGCCCACCAAGATGGGCATGACGAAATAAAACCAGAAGATGACCAAGATCAAGGGGATGTTGCGAAGCACATTCACATAGAGGGTGACAGGTCTGTACACCCATGGCTTTCTTGAGATCCTTCCCAGGCCCACCAGTATGCCCAGAAAGATTCCTCCCACCAAAGCGCACGCGGCAAGTTGCAGGTTGGTGAGAAAACCCGCCAATAGAAACGGAAGATTGCGCTGGACTGCCTCGAACATCCCTATCTGCTCACAAGACCTGGAATGCGAAATCTGTTCTCTATGAATCCCATGAGCTTAACCACGGCAAATCCCAGCACCAGATAAACCGCCATGGCTCCGGTGGTGGCCTCTAGCCCGTGGAAGGTCTCGTTGTCTATCTTGTAACTGACAAAGGTGGTCTCGGCCACCCCTATGGTCATGGCTACCGAAGAATTCTTGAAGATGGTGAGGAACTCGGTGGTCAGAGGAGGGATTATGACCCTCAGGGCATAAGGTATTATGACGTATCTGTACATTTGAAGATGGGTCATACCTGTGGAAAGCACGGCCTGGTACTGGCCCTGGCCGATGGAGGCGAAACCAGCTCTCACATGCTCGGCCACCCGAGAGGCTGTGTAAAGTCCCAGGCCTATGACTGCCACATAGTAATTGAGCCCCGAAATGGCATTGATCTTAAACTGGATTTCCCTACCAAATAGCATGGGGCCAGCATAGAACCAGAAAAACAACTGTACCAGAAAAGGCACGTTGCGAAACACTTCCACATAGAGGGTCCCCAAGAATCTGAGCCAAGGCCATGGAGACACCCTAATTGTACCAAGGAAGATTCCCAGTACCAGGGCTATGATCCAGGCCAAAAAACCAAGCTGCAAAGTAAGCCATATCCCCCCGAGGAGCCACTCCCCATAAGGCTGTCTCCAAAGTACACTCCAGTCAAACTTGTAAGCCAGCATTACCTTTACCCTTGTTTTTCTCCCCTGATCAGCCAAATCCTTTGACGCGCCCAGCCCGCACCATTGCCATAGTCACAGTAGTGCGGGCTGGGCAAAGCATTCCCAAAGGCTCGCTGGAGAAGCCACCCCCAAAAACCATCCAGCTCTCATTATCCAAGAGAAGGTTCAGAAGCCAAAGGATCCAACAGCCTCTACCCCCCAAAAAATCGGCCCATGATTAGGCCATGCTCATTTCTTCTTCCACCAATCTTCGCCCATGGGGTACACGATGAGCTGCAGGTAATCCTTGTACGCCTGGGACATGGGGATGGGAGTATGCCCTTTGGGGCCCATCCACTTCTCGTATATCTCGTAAAACTTGCCGGTCTTTATGGACCATAGGATGGTGTTATTCACAAAATCTCTGAAGTCAGAGTTGTTCTCCCTCATCATGTAACCGTAAGGTTCATAGGCTATTGCGAAATCCGTTGTACGCCAGTTCTCTGGCTTCTCGTCCTTGGAAGCCAAACCCATGAGAAGGCTTCTGTCAGTGGCATAGGCATCTATCTTGCCTGTCTTGAGGGCCAGGAAGCCCTGGGCATGTCCTTCCACGGTCACTATTTCCTTGGGTTTTATCTTACCTGCCTTGGCCATGTCCTCCATGGCCTTCAGGTTTGTGGTGCCCTGGGCGCCCCCCAACCTCTTGCCGTCCAGATCACTCAAGACCTTTATGGGGCTGTCTTTGGGCACCAGGAAGGCAGTTTCAGAGAAGAAGAAGATGAGGCTGAAGTCCACCACATCCTCCCTTTCCTGGGTATAGGTGGTGGAGCCCATCTCCACGTCTATGGTCCCGTTTACCAGCATGGGGATGCGGGTCTTGGTGGTGATGGTCACAGGTTCTATCTCTATCTTCTTCCCAAAACGTTTGGAGAGGTTCTCCACCAACAGTTGCGCCATGTCCACGGAGAACCCTACGTGTTTGCCCACCTTGGGGTCTATGAAGGCAAAGGGTATGGAATCCTCCCTAAACCCGATTCGTATCTTGCCGGTCTTCTCTATCTTGTCCATGGTTTCTCCGGCCCATGTCCAAGCACCCATGAAAAGGATCCAGCCCAAAATCAAGACTCCCATAGCCCATTTCCAGCGTTTCATCTCACACCTCCTAGATGGGATTATTCGCCGAGGCAGCCGCCTCCTGTGGCCCAGTTCCCCAGGAGCTTGAAACATCCTCCAATCTGTGCCGGCCCAATCTCTTTATCCAACAAGGCAAAAAAAGCCTCCCCTTCTAGAAACAGCAACGACCTGGCAATGGCCCCTCCTCAGGCATCGGGACTCAGACTTGCAAACTGTCTTTCTCTTCTTTGGGTTCCATGACCCAGGAAGCTCCAAGGATATCAGCCTTCGCCCGAGGATTCAGGCTTTTTTTTCATCTATATGATCTGGCTTTAGAAAAAAATTTAAAGGCCTGATTGCGCTGCCCAAATTATCCCAGCAAGGTTCCTCTGTCAATCTGAAAGCTTCTGGCTCTCTGCAGCCACGCTTCTGAGATCTCAGGATGGCCTCCTGGTTCTTGAACTTGGAATCAGCACAGCTCTTCTATCAAAACTATGGCTCCTTCTCAAAGTGGGATAACATACTGTGGTAGGCTATAGAAAAGGAGACCATTGAGCATGCCCGAGAAACTGGTTCTGGCCATGGTGGGATTACCTGCCAGGGGAAAGTCCACCATGGCAAGGAAAATAGCCCAAGCTTTCCAGATGGATGGACTCCGTGTCCGGGTCTTCAACAATGGAGAACTAAGAAGGCGCCTTACAGGCCCTGAGACCTCCCATCCTGATTTCTTTTCACCCACCAATCTCCAAGGTGTAAAGCTGAGGGAAAAGCTGGCCATCATAAATCTGGAGCTGGCAAAAGGATATCTTCAAGAGTCTGGTGATGTGGCCATAGTGGATGCAGCCAATGTGACCAAGTCAAGGCGCAAAATGATCCAGGAATTTTTTCAGGGGACCGTGGTATTGTTTTTGGAGTGTGTCAATTCGGACCGCGAGGTCTTGGAAGCCAATCTGGCTAGAAAAGCCGCACTAAAGGAATTCCAAAGCCTTCCGGCCACGGAGGCCATGGAGAGCTTCCGCTCGCGCATATCTCACTATGAATCCATTTACGAGCCCCTGGCAGAAGAAAAGAACCGTTTGGTGGTGGACTCCTTCGAGTGCTCTATTCTTCAGGAGGAGTTCGCCCAGGAGGTGCCCTATTATGAGAGGCTCAGAGATGTGATCCTCACCAGATATGTGAACCACCTCTACCTGGTGCGCCACGGTGAGACCATCTTCAACCTTCAAGATCGTATTGGAGGTGATCCTGAATTGACCCTCAGGGGCTGGCAGCAGGCAGAGGAGCTAGCCAACCATTTCAAATCCCAGAGGATTCCGCTGATTTTTACCAGCTCGCGCAAAAGAACCCGTCAGACAGCCGTACCCGTGGCCAGAAGTCAAAAGGACTGTACCATAATCGCCCTACCGGAGTTTGATGAGATCAACAGTGGAGTATGTGAAGAGATGACTTACAAAGAGATCAGGGAACGCTTCCCTCATGTGGCTGAGGCAAGGCGAAAAGACAAGTACGGCTACGTCTATCCAGGTGGAGAAGGCTATGCCACCATGGAGGCCCGCATCGAACGCGGCCTGCGCAAGGTGTTCTATCTCAGTAGGCCAGAGGACAGCATCATGATCGTAGGCCACAGGGCTGTGAACCGAATGATTCTTTCACACTTTGTTTTCAGAAGGAAGGAGGAAGTGCCTTACATCTACATGCCTCAGGACGGCTACTATCACATAGTGGTCACTGCCAATACAAAGCTCTTCGAGCTAAAGAGATTCTGAGCCTCTTTAGTTGCATCATTGCCCAGGCTGGTCAGAGCATAAGGTCGTAGGCCACGCCTAGCTCACCCAAGCATTTTCATCATAAGGGAAGAAGCGCAAAACAGGCTTCTGCCCTATGAGGCCTGCCTTGAGAAGCTCTTCAAAGAAGCGATCCAGGCCTCTGATATGCTCCTCTTTCAGGTCAAAGTTAAGACCACGGAAGTAATCCAGGAAATCCAGATCCAACCCCCCAAGCATCCCTGAGGCCTTGGCAGCGCATTGATCAAGTTTCTCCAAACCCAGATCTTTGGCCTTCAAGAGAGCCTGGTGAAGCCTGTAGAGTTGCACGGGACTACTCCTTACAGCTTCCTCCCGCACCAGCCAGAGGGCAAAAACAAAAGGTAGGCCTGTCCATGCCAGCCAGGCCTCCCCCAGATCCCAGGCATGCGCCCATTTCCCAGAGGCCATTTCTTCCAAAGCCCTGTCCCCGATTCGCAAAAAGGCCACGGCATCTATCCCGCTATCCTCATGGACCAAGCTTGCCTCCACTCCCCAGTAATTCTTTAGGAGAAGCTGCAGCAGTGCTACAGAGGTTTCAGATTCCCTGGGGCACTGAATCACAGCCTCCCTCCAATCCTCCATGGAGCTCCCAGAGAGCAACAAGACGCTTCTTACCTTTCCATGACAGGAAATGCTCAGGTCCCTCAAGATCCAATAAGCCTCGCCTGCCCTGGCATATTCCACCGAGGAGGCGGGGCTTACATCCAGCCGAGCTTCTCTGAGCATCTTGTTTAGCATTGAAGGTGTACCAGCAGTTTCCCTGAAAAGTGACCCATCCCTCTCCAGGAAAAGATAAACTGGAAGTACATTCACAAAACCAAGCCGACCAAGGCGAAGCGGATGGCTTTGCCCGATGCGGGAATTGCTCTTTGCTGCCCCTTGCTCCAAATGCCCCTCCTTTCCCACTGGCTCATGTGCCCTCGCACCCCAACAGATGCTCTCATCAAGGCCCAGGTCAGAGGGATGGTATGAAAAATCCAAGGGGATGTAAACTTTGGAATGCTCATGGAGTCTTCTCTCATAAGTTGGGAAACGAAATTAGGAGGTGATAGGGTATCTGGCAGGCTACTATCCGTTGGGAAACAGGCGTGCTGGTTTTGACGAGTGGTTTTGGGCAGGACTCTATGCACTCCATTTCTCTCCCATAACTGGCCCATGCAGCAGCAAAGGTTGACTATATCTTAGAATCTGATAACTTTGGCAGACGGACCGAAGCCTTGGCATAGCCCCAGCACAGGATGATTCCAAAGATATAGCCCGGGCAATACACGAAAAGGGTCCCCAAATGCCCCCAGAATTTTTTAGAGAGGGGCCCCGGAGGTGCACCATGACCATAGAGTTCCGTTGCGATTGCGGGGAACTTTTTCAGGTGGAGGACGAACTCGCAGGCCGCAAAGGCAGATGTCCCACCTGCAAGAGAATAATGGTAGTCCCTGACAAGGAACCTGAGCCCCTGGAACTCAGGGAGGAAATCAAGGAGGAAGAGGAGGAGTTTTTCAAGTCAGTGGCCCAAAGGGAACTTCCTCAGCCGGCTGCCGAGCCGCCCATGGGCAGCAGGGTGGAGGAGGAAGTGGAGGTCTTGAGGGGTTGGGAGGGCCCAGAACCAGATCTGGAAAGGATGGAGACTGCCCCCCACAGAGCCTCGGCCAGCCACTGGCCAAGAATTCCTAAGCCACTTCTACTGGGTGTTCCGGCCGCTGTGGTTGTTGTGGTAATTCTGATCTTGCTGCTTAGCCCATCTGGAAGAGCTCCTAAGCAAGAGGCTCTGGAAAGGGCCCCCTCCCCTTCACTGGCTGAGAAGCCACCAGCAATGCCTCAGATCAAGGAAGAGCCAGCTCCAAGCAAACCAGAGCCTCAGCCTTCCACCGAATCGCCCAAAGCCCAGGTGAGCTCGGGCTCTACTGGTACTGCCACCGGCGCCATCCAGTCTGAGAAACCGCTTCCGGCCAAGCCTGCCCCGGTTGCAGCAGGCAAGGAGGAGGAGAAACGTTCGGCTGCTGTGCCTTCTGCTCCAGCAGGCTCTGCACCGCCCAAGCCCCAGGCTTCCACCAAAGAAGCCAAGCCCAAAGAACCTCCCCCAAAACCCCAGGTGCCACCAGCAGGAAGGGCACCGTCTCCAGCTTCTGAGAACTATACGGTGAACGTGGGAGCCTTCAAATCACAGGGCATGGCTGATGCCTACGCCGATGTTTTGAGAAAAAAGGGTCTGGATCCCTTCGTATGGGCCACAGAGTTGACCAAGGGCCAGGGCAAGATGTACAGGGTCTCCCTGGGTAGATTCCCCACCAAGAGGCAGGCCGATCTGTACGCCAAGGAGCTAAAAGAGAAGCACGGGCTCAACACCTATGTGGCCAAGAAGCCAGGAAGCTGAAAGCTCAAAGGGTGAACTGGCTAAAAATGAGCAAAGCCATAGGCATATTCAGCGGCGGGCTGGACAGCATGCTGGCCGTGGAACTGCTAAGGCGTCAGGCAGTAGAGGTTTTGGCCCTGACCTTCGAGACCCCTTTCTTTGGAAGCTCCAGGGCAATAGAGTCCGCAAGGCGCCTTGGGGTAGACCACATGGTGATGGACATTACCCAGGAACACCTTCAAGTGGTGAGAAATCCCCAATTCGGTCGTGGGAAGCACATGAATCCATGCCTGGACTGCCATGCCCTCATGTTCAAGAAAGCCGGGGAATTGATGCAAAAGGAGGGTTACGATTTCATCTTTTCAGGGGAGGTTCTGGGGCAGAGGCCCTTTTCACAGAATTTCAGAGCCCTGGAAAAAGTGGCCATGGCTTCTGGTTTCCCGGACAGAATCTTGCGACCTCTAAGCGCACTTAGGCTCCCGCCCAGCGGCCCGGAAAAACTGGGGTTTGTGGAGCGCAAAAAGCTTCTGGGCTTGAGGGGGAGATCCAGGAAAGCACAGATGGAGCTAGCAGAACAATGGGGGATCAAGGATTTCCCGAGCCCCGCTGGGGGATGTCTTTTGACTGACCCGGGATTCTCGGCCAGGCTAAAGGACCTCTGGGAAAAAGAGGAAACCTGGGATGTCAGGGACTTGCATTTGCTCTCTGTGGGAAGACATCTTAGGGTCACCCCTTTCAAGAAACTTGTAGTAGGAAGAAACCAGACAGAAAACCAGAAACTAGCCTCCATGGCCACAGCCCAAGATCTACAGGTGGAAGCCCTGGACTACCCGGGCCCCCTGGTAATAGTTCCTCACGGCGGGCCTGAGGAGATTCTGGAGCTAGCAGCCTCGGTTTGCCTGAGATACAGTGATGCCCCATCCCATGGTCTTCACTGGGTGAAGGTGAGAAAAGCTGAAAACGAGTGGACCTTACAGGCAAGCCCCTGCAGCCCTGAACAGACAGACCTTTGGATCATCTGACTCCCATGATTGCATGAAGAAGTTTGGCATTGAGCCTTGCACGTCTTTGCCAGGGCCTCACAAGTTAGCCTTGGCACAAAACCAATCCCAATGCGTCAGGTCCGGCGGATCTCACCGCCTCTCACCCCACGCCGGGTGACGCCAAGGCGAAGGCGCTCCCTGGCACAATTCCATTGACAAGAAATTGAGGTCATGGTACAGGTTGCCACATGTCGAAGACACAATCTTGCGCTGGACTCCAGTCCCCGGCTTTGAACGTAATACACTCTTTACGGTGGGGGGACGGCAAGACTGAACCGGGCCAAGGCTAAGACGCATGTAGGCCTTTGGTGAGTGCACTCGCCAGTGCCGAATGCTCGTTCAAAGTATGTTAGCCCACGAACAGATGGTACAATTGTCCAAGAGAATGCACCTATGAACGCAAACGATATTGTCACCAAGCTAAAAGAATTAAAACCCACAATCGCTACGCGCTATAAAGTGCGAAAAATAGGTCTTTTTGGTTCTTTTGTTCGTGGAGAACAAGAAGTGAGCAGTGACATTGATCTGCTGGCAGAGTTTGAAGACAAGGCAGACTTGTTCGACTTGATCGGGCTGGCATTGTATTTGGAAGAAATATTCCAGCGTAGAGTAGATGTGGTTCCCAAGCAAGCTCTTCGCCCAGAACTGCAAGAATCCGTCCTCCAACAGGTTGTAACTTTATGAGAGACTATACCCTTTATTTGAAGGATATTCTGGATGCCATAGGGAGTATTGAACGCTTTATCGCAGGAATGGATTTGGAGGCATTCCAAACAGACGATAAAACCGCCAGCGCGGTAATGCGAAAGCTTGAAATCATCGGGGAAGCAGTGAAACAGATACCTGATGAAATACGCGAAAAGTGCCCTCAAACTCCATGGAAAGAAATGGCGGGTATGGGAGACAAATTAATCCACTTTTACTTTGGGGTGGACTATCGTCTAGTTTGGAAAGCGATTACAGAACGATTGCCACAAGTCAAGCAAGAAATTGAGAAGATATTGCAAAAGGCGGACTAACGTCTCGCTTCAGCCGACGCCGCCTTGGGCGGCGCGGCTGAGCTCCACCGTTATGCCAAGGGATCGAAAACATTCTGTCTCATTGTTTCCATGCGGAATAGGTGCAAGCTTCGTCATTGTGAGTTTTCATGGAAATGACCCACTTTAAGGGCTGATTCTTTACGGATATGCCCCACCTGATTTTCATGTAATTGACCCACCCTTGGGGTGTGGCGAAGTAGGGGCAGTGATGCGACCATGGTCCAGCTTTGAGCACAGAGGAGGCTGGGCCGATGGCAAGGAGGAAGGTGACGGTGCGAGACATGGGGGAGATTTTGGATCATTGGCAGTCGGGGCGTGGGATCAGGTTAGCGGTCTCTAGCTGCGACCCCAGGATTGGTATCCGTTGTTTCCCAACCCGGTGTTGGCCGAGGGGGTCCTGGATCGCTTGATCAACAAGGCCCATCACATCATGATCAACGGCAAGAGCTACAGACCTCGTCTGCGACCGGACAGGGAAAAAGGCCATCAACCACATCTGCCACGGGCGGAATCAGCGAGCGAGGCCCCACAGGCATGAGGCAGGCCTCGCTACGGCTGGGCTGCGCCTGCGTTCCTCCCCAGCACCCAAAAACACCAGGAAGGGAGGTGATTGCCTTCTCAGAAAACCCAAGCTTCCGGACAGGATAAAGGCGGTGTAAAATCCCAATTCGGGCACCCCCAGGGGTGGTCAATATCCGTGAAAAACCCCTGGGTCATATGCGCGAAAAGTGACACTGGCCATGAACCCAGCTATTGCGATACCAAAAGAAGAGATAGCCGAGTTCTGTCGCACCCATCACATTCGGCGCTTGGCCGTGTTCGGTTCGGCATTACGCGCCGATTTTCGGCCGGACAGTGACATTGACATTCTTGTCGAGTTTGAGCCGGGACACATTCCGGGGCTGTTTGGCATGGCCCGCCTGGAGCGGGAACTCTCGGCATTGCTCGGCGGCCGCAAGGTGGATTTGCGTACCCCGGAGGATTTGAGCCGCTACTTCCGCCAGGAGGTGATGGAAGAGGCCGAGGTGCAGTATCCGCAAGGATGATCTGGTTCGCCTGCGTCACGTGCTGGATGCTGCCGAGGAGGCAATGGGATTCGCTCGGGGACGGAAGCGTTCAGACCTGAACCACGACAGGCAACTCGTGCTCGCTCTGGTCAAGGACATCGAAATCATTGGAGAGGCAGCCCACCAAACGTCCGACGAGACGAGAGCAAAACTACCGGAGATTCCCTGGGACGACATCATTGGGATGCGCCATCGCCTGGTACACGCTTACTTCGACATCAACCTGGACATATTGTGGCAAACAGTCCAGAACGACCTCCCACCGTTGGTTGAACGTCTGGGCGCTTATTTGTCGGGCAGGGAATAGGACTTTTCAAACGCATCTCGGCAATACTTCAAACTCGAACACAGCCTGTCCCCTCACGGGATGTCTTTCATTCTCCCAGTTGCTTTAGAAAGTCCTTTAGTTAAGGACCCATCCCATATTCACCCCGCTTTCAAGCAATTATCCTTGACTGGTATCAGATTCAAGAACCTGATGGATAAAACTTCCCGAAACCACAGTTACCTTGTCAGTCAGGCGGTATGGGTGTGTAGTTCTTGACGCAATATATCCTGCAATAATATTTCTTTCCCCGTAGGACTTGATCAGGGAGCTAATTCCTTTCAAACTGGATTGGTCTACCTGCTCTGCATACTTACACTCAATGGCAATGAAACGCCCTCCCCGCTCAATAAGAAGATCTACCTCTTCTCCCACTGAAGTCCTCCAGAACCAGATCGGCACTGCCTTCCCCTGTGAATAAAAATGCTTAACAACCTGCATGACTACGTGAGTCTCCCATAAAGCTCCAAGAATAGGATGCCTTGAAACTCCTTCCCAATTTTCAAAACCGATCAGAAAGGCAGCAAGTCCTGTATCACAAAGATAAAGCTTTGGAGACTTCACCAGTCGCTTGGTCATGCTCCTGTAATAAGGCTCCAGAAGAAAAACCTGTCCAGAGGCCTGCAACACAGAAATCCATTTTTTGGCTGTATTGGGAGCAATACCAATGTCTCTGGCGAGGTCTGAATAAGAAAGAATTTGACCGGTCCGACTTGCAACAGCTCTCAAGAACCGATCAAAATCTCTAAGGTTGCCAACGTTTAATATGTTTCTAACATCTCGCTCCAGATAGGTGCTCAGGTATGACGTATACCAAAAAGAGGGATCTATCTCCGGTCTGGAATAAAGCTCAGGGTACCCACCAAAGAAGAGATAACGGTTTTCATCGAAGTGATCGAAAGCATTCTTCAGTTCCACAGCAGATAGGTTCAGCATTTGTAACACAGCGCATCGGCCTGCTAAACTTTCGGACACCCCTTCCATCAAGAGAATATTCTGTGAGCCGGTCAGGATGTAGAGGCCAGGTCTTTTATCCTTGTCGATTATCACCTTGAGGTACCGAAAGAGGGATGGGGCATACTGCACCTCATCAATGATCAATGGAGGTTGATAACGCTGAAGGAATTCTTGAGGTAAGGTTTCGGCTTGGAAGGCTACAGCGGGCAAATCCAGGGATACATAATTCGCATTTGGAAAGACTTTTCGCACCAGTGCAGTTTTCCCCACCTGCCTCGGACCCGTCACCAAAACCGCCGGAAATTGCCGAGACATGGCCTCTAAAGTCTTCTCATACTTTCTCGGTATCCACATGCAAATATTTTGCATCTCTATTGCAATTATGTCAAGCAAGAGACTCACGCAGGACTTTAAAAGCTGTTTCCGTTTCCAAGCCTAAACCACCTCGCAGATCATCAGTTACCCATTCACCCTGTCCCCTTGAAGGTGTTGGTACTTTTCTGATGGGAAAACCCTTTAGAACCAATGGGAGCATGGATGATGATGCACAAGGACTTGGCAGTAAGGGTTGTGGGGGGAAGCTGGCTTCTAGGCGAAGCCCAAGGGCCAGCTTAGGTGGCCCAAGCCAACCTGGGCGGTGTGGCGTGGATGAGCGAGCCAGGCCCATTTTGGAGCTACTGCCTGGCAAGACCAAGCTTGTGCAGATATGCCAGGCCCTCAGGGTGTCGCCCAAGGCATATGGGCCCAGCAAACACAAGCTGCCTCAGGGCAGGCTGAAGAACATGGGTTTCAAAGTGGGAGCTTGTAGCCTGATGAAAGGGAGAGAGGCTTCCCATCAGAAAAAGTGTCTCGACAAAAAGGCTAAAGCGCAGAGAACTTACCCAAATGTGCTTTGAGCTGATTTGGGTAAAAATGGCACCCCCTTTCCCAAAATTTACCCAAAACAGCTTTGAGCGGATTTGGGTAAAAAAGCTTCCAGGGGTTTGGTTTTTGTAGATTTTTTAGCAAGTCGCAAAAGGCCTGGCCGTACAACATTACCACCTCCACCCTACCCTTGATGAGGACTTTACAACCTGACTTTGACGCCTGCGATGGTAACCTACTGTAATCATTGGGTTCAAGTTTGGTTTTCGTAGCTACAGGCCGTGTAAGTAGTTGAGACTTGCTGATTTTCTCCGGTATCGGTATCCTGGCCGCTAGAAGCATCTGGCTCATGCGCTCCTGGGTTGCGGCAGTGGCCACAGACGCCCGGGGTACCAAGGCGATATTGTGTGGCCCATAGCTAAGAGAGGCTGGAGCCCGCCTCGGCCCAATGGCACACCAATACCTGGGCCAGGTTCACCGGAGCGTGCACATGGTCCCTGTATTCAGCTCACTAGCCCCTTAATGACTTCTTCAGCGGCCTTGTTGATGGCGTCTTTAATATCAGATTTGCCAGAGAAAGGATGCGCTGCGGATTCACCAACAAATGAGAATGATCTGACTTTTTGTCCTGTCCTCACATCGATTACTGTTACGTCGCCTGCGATCTTGTTACGTCCGGCTAGAGTGCCCCACAAAACACGAGATACTCCTGAAACCTCATCAATCGTTGTCAGGTTTATGGAGATTTTGTAATCAGCATTTGGGTCACTTTCGTCCGTAATGCTTCTAAATAGGCCGGCTCCAAGCAGCTGTGCGGCCACTTGCCCCCTAAGTGGAATCACTACGTCATTCCCGGAGGGGGTAACAACCAAGGCTACCGCCATTCCCTTGATTGCCTTTGCAGGTACAGAGGATTCGTGCATTGTAACGCTGCCAGTCGTACTGCAGCCAGTTATGATGCCTAGAACCAGTATCAGAATAAGCCTCCATGAAAGACTCATACTTGGGCCAGACATTTTCCACACCTCCTTTATCATATCTTTGCTCTCAATGGACGGCTGATGCTGGAGCTAAACCGTGGCTCAAGTCCGCGGGACATGAAGTACCCACCTGTGGATGCGAGACATCCGCTTCAGCAATGTTTTGGCCTCGCGCAAATCGCCACGCAAGGTAACTATTTTATGTTTCGGCCAGTGGCCTCTATCCAGGCTAAGTGCAACTGCCAATAAAGAACTCAAAGGCAAAAGCTTACTTTCGCCCTCACCAACTCCCGCAGCGCCGTGGCCACATATCTCTTACGGAGGTGAGCTTATTAGGCAGGCAAAGGTCTTGTCAACAAATTTTTGGGTGCCAGGGTTACCATGGGACGGATGAGGCCCATAGGCTCCCAAGCACTGCAGTGTGGAATCGCCACAAGCTCAAAGACCCCTCATGCTTGCATCCTCCAAAGAGCACCTCTTCACACATCACTTTACAAGTTAGCGTTGGCCGAAGAGGCTCATCAGGTTGATATCAGCCAGTAATCGGGTAAGTTGATCTGTAGGACCCTTTTGTCTTTGATCTGGAAGCCCAGGGTCTCGAGAATGGCAAGCTAGGTGGAAATGATCTCATTAAGGATGCGCATGGGTTTTCGCCTCTAGGCCATCAGTTACATGCCAGTGCGAACCCCATGAACTGCTCCGTGAGCCCCCGCGGGCAGAGCCCAAGGCCTGCTTGGACAAGGTGCTTTGGAGACCATCCCCTTTGATTAGCATAGGTTTGCCCACCATGCCTTGAGTCTTGCGGCATCATTGCCGGGAGTATCCCCTTTGATCTTCTTGAGCAGTTTGGCCAAGGAAAAGAATCAATGAGCTGTGTGCTGCTATCTTTCTGAGCAAATTCAAAAGATCATGAGAATACACTGCAAAAACAAGTTAATTCATTGGATATCCCAGGGTCCTGCCAGACAGGAGAGAAAAGCCTCTGTACTTGAGTGTCCCATGCGGTTCAAGGAGGCTTTCTTGCCATGGAAGGCCGGAAATGATAACTTCTTTGATATGACTGTTTTTCTTGGGAAAAAATCGCATGCCTGTGTATGAGTACAAGGCCTTGGATTCCAGGGGTAAAAAGGTCTCAGGCATCCTGGATGCCGACAGCCCACGCCTGGTCAGGGCCAAGCTGAGGGCAGACGGGCTTTATCTGGTAGAGATCCAGTCTGCATCCCATGTGGAGGCTGCTCCACAGGAACCTGTCAAAACCACCCCCCTGCCCAGTTTGGAGAGAATCTTCAGAAGGGTCAGGCCCCAGGACAGGGCAGCCATCACCCGCCAGCTGGCTACCTTGGTGGGAGCCGGGATTCCAGTTGTCTCCGCCTTGGACACCATCATCCAGCAGATGTCCAACAAAACCTTGAGGAGAGCCCTGGTGGAAATAAGAGAGGCGGTGATGGGAGGGAGTTCCCTGGCCGAGGCCATGGGCAACCACAGGTGGCTTTTCTCTGACCTCTATGTAAACATGGTCCATGCAGGCGAGTCCAGCGGGGCCCTGGAAGCAGTGCTTCACAGGCTGGCAGATCTCTTGGAGAGAACTGTCAAGCTGCGTAACCGGGTGCAGGCCGCCCTGTTTTACCCCATCACCATGATGGGTATCGGAGTGGTGGTCTTGGCTTTTCTGCTGACCTACGTGGTTCCCATAGTGACACGTCTTTTTGCAGAGGCCAAGCAACGTTTGCCGAGACCTACGGTAATACTCATAGGTGCCAGTGACTTTCTGATACATTGGTGGTGGGCGCTACTTTTGCTGGCGGCCATGGCCTTTTTTCTGCTCAACAGGATACTGGCTACATCAGGGGGCAAGCTCTGGTGGGACAAGATCAAGTTGAATCTACCCCTTTTGGGATCTCTTTACGGAAGGTTGGTCATAGCCCGATTTGCCAGAACTCTTGGGGTTCTGCTCCAGGGTGGGCTTCCTCTCACCTCCTCTTTGGCCATTGTCCAACACGTCATAGACAACAGCCACATGGCCCAACATGTGGAGAGGGCGATCCAAGATGTGAATGAAGGAGAGGATCTGACCGCAAGTCTGGAGAGAAGCAAGTCTTTTCCCGCCATGGTGATTCAAATGATATCTGCTGGGGAAAGAAGTGGAACCATGGAAGAGATGTTACTCAGGATAGCCGAGGCTTACGAGGACGAGGTGGAAACAAGGGTTGCCGCCCTCACCTCCCTGCTGGAGCCTTTCTTGATATTGGTCATGGGTTTGATGGTGGGATTTATTGTGCTTGCGATTTTGCTGCCCATCCTGCAGATGAGTAGACTTCTAGGCTGAAAAAATGGCATGGAAGAAATTTCAAGGAGGTTAGCATGGAGCCTACCACTTGCTACGCAATGTCCTCAGGAGCCAGGAGGCATTCGGTTCCCAGTTGCCGGCAAGGGCAGTTTGAAAGCTCTGGGGGTTTTACCCTCATCGAGTTGATGGTTGTCATAGCCATCCTGGGTATTTTGGCTGCGTTGGTGGCCCCCTCTATCATAGGCAGGAAAGAAGATGCCATGAGGGCAGCTGCCAAGACCCAAATCAAGAACTTCGAACAGGCCTTGAAGCTCTTTTACGTGGACAACGGTTTCTACCCCTCTACCGAGCAGGGGCTCAATGCCTTGGTGGAGAAGCCCAGCATAGGACGCATTCCAGCGCGCTGGAGGGAGGGGGGCTACCTTGAGAGCAAGACCGTGCCCAAGGATCCCTGGGGCCATCCCTATGTTTACATATCCCCAGGGATCCACAACCGTGACTTCGATATCATTTCCTACGGAGCCGACGGTCAAGAGGGCGGGGAAGGAAAAGATGCGGACATCCAGAGCTGGGCCCTGGAGGAGAATTGAAGGAGGTTTCACCCTCTTGGAGGTGACAGTGGTGGCCTCCTTGGCTGCCCTGGTTATAGTGCTGGCCCTGCCCAGACTTCAAGGGTTCCTGAGGCCGGATATGGATAGGGATGTCAGGGGGGAATTGGAGAATCTATTGGCCGCTGTCAGACAAGAGGCTGCATTGGGTAGAGTTCCCATGGCAGTCCTCTTTGATCTGAGGGAGGGCACTTACCGCTCGGCTGCAGTAGCCCCGGATGGCTCGCTGGAGCTTCAAAACGACCCCGTAGGCTGGCTGGGAAGGCTACCCAAGGGTGTGCGTTTCCAGGATATTTCCACCCCTAGGCAGGAACAAGTCCAGCAAGGACAGTGTGCAGTCGTGGCTTGGCCCACCGGGTGGGTAGATCCTGCCACCATTCACCTCTTGGATGAAACCGGCAGGCCTTACACCATGCTCATTGAACCCCTCTCGGGCATGGTCAAGTTGGAAGAGGGTTACCTGGTAAGGAGGAAGGCTCCTCTGTGAGCCCATACAATCGTTTGTGGAAGCTCAAAGTTTATCCGAGCCGCCTGGGAGGATCTTCAAGGCCCTCTAAACATTTGATCCTGCAGACTGGGTTCACTCTCTTGGAGGTCACCCTCTCATTGGCTGTGCTTGCCCTGGCCCTGACTGCTCTGTCCACACTTCAGGCCAGGAATCTGACCCTCACCGCTGAGGACAAACTCCTGACCGAGGCCACCTTGGCCGGACGTGACCTCCTCACCAGGATCCAGACCGGCCAGATCCCCCTGCAGGATCTGGAAGGAGACCTGGGAGAAGATCATCCTGGCTGGCGCTGGAGCCTTCGTTTGGAGGACCTGGGTACAGAAGGCCTGGCGCGCATGGAAATGACCCTTTTCAAACCAGAGATGCCACCTGAAAGGGCTGTGAGGTTCTGGTTGGTGGTTTATAAGAAGCCTTTGCCATGAACATAAGGGTCTTCACAGAAGCCTGGCAGAGAAAACTGGGTAGGCTCTCCCTTTTCCGGGGTGAGCAAGGCCTTGGGGAGGGCAGGATGTGCAGGCCTGGGAAAAGGCAAGCCGGATTCACCCTTCTTGAGATCTTTGTGGCCATGTCACTGCTTTTGGTGGTTTTGGCAACAGTTTACAGTAGCTTCCAGGTGCATGTGAGCACCATGGAGAGAGCCATCCAGGTTCATCGCCTGAACCAGGTGGCTCGTATAAGCCTTTCCATGTTGGCTAGAGACCTGCAAAGGATCTTCTGGCCCGTGTTGTCGGCTCAGGAGGCTTTGGAGCTCTTTGAGGAAGATGAAGAAGAACTGGAGGAAGAGCTTGAAAAAATAGGGCCTGTGGACATGGAAAGCCTGGAAGATCAAGAGCTCTATTTCCTGGTTCAGCCCATCCAGGAAGCAGGCAGGCCATGGTACAGGATGATCTTTCTTTCCCAGAGCATACCTGGTGGCCTGCTGCCGGATCAGTATCCATGGGTCCACGCCGTGGAATACCGCCTGGCCAAAGACCAGGATACAGGCAGGCCTGTGTTGGTTCGCAGGGAAGATCCGGCCCCCACCCGCGACATCCTTTCAGGGGGGGAGGAGTGGGCTCTTTCCGAGGCGGTGGTGGCCTTTGAGGTCTTATGTTTGAGCCCAACAGGAGAGCTGGTCCCCCAATGGGACTCGCGCGTCACCCGCACTTTGCCTGCAGCGGTTCTGGTGAAACTCTGGGTCCAAGACCCAGCGGATCCAGGCCAGGAGCCTGCGCTTTATACTTTGAGGGTGTCCTTGCCTCCATCCCCAGAACTCCCCGGCTCGGAGAGCCCATGAAAAAGAGCAATGCCCAAAGAGACTCTGGCATGGCTCTGGTAGTGAGCCTTATGATCATCCTGTTGCTGGCAGTTCTGGTGCATCGCTTTACATTTACTAGCAGGGTCCAGGTGGCTGCAGCAGCCAATCTCAGGGATCAATTCCAGGCAGAATGCATGGCTCTCTCGGGTCTGGAGGCAGCCATGGCAGTGCTGGCCATGGATGACACTGAGGAGGTGGATCACTTGGGGGAACCCTGGGCTCTCTTTAGAGGCAGCCCTGAGCTCTCACTTCCAGAAACTGAAGAAGGCGGATTCCTGGTATGGATCCAGGACGAGAACTCAAAGATAAACCTGAACCGTATAGTGGGCAAAGATGGCACCACAACCGATATGTTCATCAGAAGGCAGTTGGACAGACTCCTGAGTTTCTTCGGAGTTCCTTCAGATATGCGGGACTCCTTGTTGGATTGCCTGGAGGACTGGATCGACTCCGATGATCTCCAGAAGCTCAATGGTGCCGAGGACCAATACTACATGTCTCTGGAGAGGCCCTACCATGCTGCCAACAGACCCCTTAGGACAGTGGGAGAGCTGTACCTGGTAAAGGGGTGGCAGGAGGTATTGGAAGTGAAGCTGGAAAGCGGAGTCAAGATAACCGACTTGCTAACTGTGAACCCCACAGGAGGACGTATCAATGTTAATACGGCCTCTGCCTTGGTGCTCCAAAGCCTTTCCCCTGAGATAGATGACTCTACTGCCTTGCAGGTCATAGCCCTTCGTGAAGAAGCTCCCCTGGCTGGCCCTCAGCTTCTTCCACCGCCTTTTAGAAGAGGTGGGGTCTCCACACACATCCAGTTCTCTGGTAGCCTGTTTCTAATTCAAAGCCAGGGCCTTTTCCGAAGGGCCGTGTCCAACGCACAGATGGTTGTGGCCAGGGGAGTCCAGCAATGGAAGGTCCTGGCCAGGAGGATAGAGTGATGTGGGCCAGAAGAATCCTGGGGCTCGATCTTGGGACTTCCTCAGCCAAGGTGGTCCAGCTGACTATATCCCCCAAGGGAAAGCCCTTTGTGGCCAGGGCAGCCCTGGTGGAGGACAGGGCTGAACTGGCCTCTCTCCTTTCGGATAAACAGTGGAGAAGGCCATCGGATCCCATTCATGCAGCTCTACCCTCGGACAGGGTGATCCACAGGCCTCTGAGCCTGCCCTTCAAAGATTCCAGCAAGATTATCCAGGCCCTGCCTTACGAGTTGGAAGGTGAAGTTCCCTTTGCAGCAGAAGATATGGTTGCCGCCTTTTTCCCCCAGGGCCCATTCCGTCAGGAGTCCGGCCAGCCCTTGCTGGCCATGGCCGTGCCCAGGCAATCAATTCAGTCCCGACTCCAGGAACTAGGCGAGCTGGGCGTGGACCCCTGTGTGCTGGAGCCTGACGCTGCGGCCTTGGCCCGTTTGGTGCTTTGTTCGGGGCTGGAAGCATCTGGAGGCTTCGTTGTGATGGAAACAGGAGCCTCCAAGACCAACCTGCTATTCTTTCAGGAGGGATCCCTCAAGACCCTAAGATCAATACCCAGAGGAATGGCCGGCCAGGAAGGTGGCCTCCAACAGGAGCTGATCCTGGAGCTGGAACGCACTTTCTTGGCGTTTCAGAGCCGTGGGAAGGCTCAAGGGCTTCAAGCCCTTTATCTGTGTGGAGGAATTGTTCAGGACCCAAAAGCTATGGAACAGATCAGGGAGCGATGGAGGCTCCCTGTGGTGGTTTTGGACACATTGCCCGGATGGACTTCTCAGACCTCCATGGAGCAGGCAGTTTCTCCCAGCAGATTTGCCACAGCCTTGGGGCTGGCGCTTTACGGGCTGAACAAGGCCACCATGGGCTCCAACCTGCGCCTGGGAGAATTCCATTACAGGCCTGGAATGGCTGCCATGAAGGGCAGGATCTTAGTTGCTGCAGCTCTAGTGAGTGCAGCTCTGGGGCTTGGCATTGCTGATATTGAAACCAAGGTGAGCCTCAGGCAAAAGCAACTATACGCTCTGCAGCAAGAAACCCGCGGGCTTTTTCGTCAAGCCTTTCCAGAGGTGACCCAAGTCGTGGATCCAGTGCTCCAGATGCAGCGGCTCTTGGAGGAAAGAAAGGCAAAGCATCTCAATTTCCTCTCACAGGACCCCAGAACCACGGTGCTGGAGCTCTTGAGGGAGATCAGCGTGAGGGAGCAGGCCCGCACATTGCGCATCACGGAGTTGGACATCTCGGGGGAGAATGTAAATATTAGGGGCGAAGCCACAGCCTATGACGTCATAGAGAAGGCCAAAGACCATTGGTCTGCTTCTCCTCTGCTGGATGCTGTGGAGGTGAAAAACGCCAAGAAGAATCCCAAGAGCCAACTATGGGATTTCCAGTGCAGTGCACGAAGGAAAGTCTCATGATCAACAAAACCCTCGGCAGACTCAACAAAAGGGACTTGAGGGCCTTGTCGGCCGGAGCAGGGGTCTTGGCCATTGCCATGTTGATGTTTTTATGGCTTCTGCCCAGCCTGGAAAAGATTCGCCGCCTGGACAGAGCCATCGCCATGGAAACCAAGAAGTTGGAGCAGGTGAGAGAACTCCACCAGGCTGTATCGGAGTTAAACGAACAAGAAGTCAAACTCCAGGAGCAGATAAGGCGTAGAACCACAGAGAGCTTTTCCGTGGCGTCTGTGGTGGAGGCCCTGGCAAGGGATTCTGGATTGATGGAGCAGGTTCAGTACCTCAAGCCGGAGCAGGGTAAACCCTCAGATCAGTTCAGAGAAGCCCTCGTTTCCTTGAAAATAGTTGAAATCACCCCGGCTCAACTGGTGGACTTTCTATACCGCCTGGAATCCTCAGAGAGGATCCTGAGGGTCAGAAACCTGCAACTGAGACAAAATCCCAAGGAGGCTGGGAGATTGGATGCCACATTGACCGTCTTCACATTGCTTCCAGCCTCGGCCCCAGCCAGGCCCCCCCAGGAAGCCAAGGAATCACAGGCCTTGGAAGCAGCCCCCGAAAGTGAGCTGCAGGCTCCGGAGAATGTCCCGGGCCAGACGGACAAGCCCAAATGAAGCTCCAGAAGAAGAATTCAGCCCAGCGCATTGCACGGGCCAAGCCCGAAGAATCGGCCAGGATGAGCCCCCCTTGGGGCCTGCTTTTCAAAGCCCCCTTGCCTTCTTTGGTCATCTGATTCCATGAGCGAGCAACCCATCATGCAGGCACCAAAGGCATTGGAACACTTAGAAAGGCTCTTGGAGGAGTTCAAGAAGGCGGCTTCAAGCTGTGCCTCCTGCGGGGCCCCGGCCGCAGCTCTTCTTTTCATGCTGAGCGCATCTGAATTCCTGGCACTATATTGGGCAGGAAGCAGAAGAACTGCCGGGCAGAGAGGCTCCAGGGCACTTCAGGATTTTCTCAGGAATTATTTTCCCCGGTTCAACAGTGGAGCCAAGGATTCCAAGGGTCATTATTTCAAGGTCAGAATCCCCTTGCTGAGGCAACAAGGTAAAGCGGCCAAGAAACTGAAATTGCCCTCTGCTTTGGTCCACCTTTTTCGCCGGGGTGTTATCGAAGACCTGGTGGCTCCTGGGGCAAAAGCCCAGCACAGCTGCGTGATCATGGGACAGGGTAGATGGGGTTTCCAGATAGAGCCCCAGCTTTTCCAACTGGACTTCATGGATTCCATGGACGCCTTGCTTGCTGATATAAGGGAAAACCCTGTACTCATGACAAGGTTCTTGAGAAGGTTCAACCACCTGCATGGGTGGTAGTCTGCCTGGACCGCCAATACCAGCTCTTCATGCGGCTTCCAGGTCTTGGGCAACTGGCATGGAAACGGTCCAATGGTCTTGAGCCTGGCCGGATATGGGAAGGCAAGACAGGGATGATTCTCATTGTTTTGGGAGCAGGGATTGTTGCCATAAGCTGGTCGGCGATTTTTGTCAGGCTCTGCGAGGCCCCGGCCATGGTGATAGCCTCTTATCGGTTGGCGCTTTCTGTTTTTATGTTAACACCACTTTGGTTACTGGCCAGGTCCAAAGGGCCGGCAGTTTCCAACAGCAAGGAAATGAAATGGGTATTGCTTTCCGGATTTTGCCTGGCTTTGCACTTCTTGGCCTGGATAGAGGCTGTCCAGAGGGCTCCGGTGGCCATAGCAGTTACCTTATCCTCGACACACCCCATAATGGTGGGCCTTCTTTCCAGGCTCTTTTTGATGGAGCCCTTTGGGGTATGGAGAGCACTGGGGGCATCACTGGCAGTGGTAGGTGCAGCGGGCATTGCCTGGGAGACCAAAACCCAGGGGGTTCAAGGGATCGCAGGATACCTCTTGGCCCTGGGAGCAGCCTTCTTTTTTTCTGCATACATGATGCTGGGCCGAAAGCTACGGCCCAAGATGCAACTCATGGAATACCTTTTCTTCACGTACGGCTCAGCAGCCCTATGGCTTGTTATTGCCATGGGTTTGAGCGGATTACCCTTCACTGGTTACTCCCCCAGGACCTACCTCATGTTTGCATTGCTTGCCTTGGTCCCTACGGCCATAGGCCATTCCTGTCTGAACTGGGCCCTGAGGCATGTTTCAGCCACCTTGGTGGCGGTAAGTGTGCTGGGTGAACCCCTGGGAGCTTCATTTTTGGCATGGGCTTTCTTGGAGGAAAAGATAACCTTGTGGAGGATGGTGTTTGGCGCTCTGGTCCTGGGCGGTATCTATGCAGCTTCCAAAGCAGAGACATGGGAGGCCTCTAGACTCTTCAGGAGACAATCAGCTGGCAAGGCCGTGGCCGAGCGGCCATGAGCAACAGCATCCGGGCAAGGCACCAGAGGTGCTGGTTTCTGGGCCGTTTTTGCCTGCCACAAGAAACTCTCCAGGGCCAGTTACTTTGGCAAATGATCCAAGTTAAAATAAGTCTGAGTCTCATAACTCTGTACACTTTTTGTGGGTAGGCTTGCACCTCAAGGAGCCAAAGAAAGCCTGGGAAAACTGGCTTTTTCAAAGGAGAGTAAAGATTGAACAGAGCACCTATTGTTTCGGTGGTGGGTACCTCTGACAGCGGCAAGACGACCTTGCTGGAACGTTTGATCCCGGAGCTTAAGGCCAGGGGCTACAAAGTGGCGGTGGTCAAGCATGATGTGCATGGTTTCGAGATGGACAAGGAGGGCAAGGATTCCTGGAGGCTGAAGCGGGCCGGAGCAGATGCAATCATAGTCTCCTCTCCCACTCGCATGGCCCTGATACAGGATGTGGAAAAGGATCACACCCTGGAAGAAATCAGAGAAAAACTCTGCCTGGATGTGGATCTCATTCTTTCAGAGGGATACAAGCGTGACATTCATCCCAAAGTGGAGGTGTACAGAAAAGCCCACAGAAGGGAGCTGCTGTGCACCCGGGAAGATAACCTCCTGGCTGTGGCTTCGGATGTGAGCCTGGATGTGGGAGTGCCCTGCGTGGACATAGAGGATCCCAAGGCCCTGGCTGATCTCCTAGAGGATAAGATCCTAAGACCCGCCTTTAGTGGATCCCAAGACACCCAAGCTGCAAGCTGACCCGGATTGGTTTCCAGAGCTTAAGACATGAAAAGCCCAGTTTTCAAAGAATCACCTTCAGCTTTGAGCAGGGGGAGAGGCCTTGATGGGTCCCCCCATGAGAATGCTCTTAGCTTAAAAGGCTTCAAGGCTGGAGGAGATCCATGACAGGAGTGATTCTGGCCGGAGGGCAAAGCCGCCGCATGGGCACAGACAAGGCCCTGGTGGATTTTCAAGGCAAACCCATGATCCAATGGGTGGTGGATGCCCTGTCAAAGGTTTGTGATCCTGTTTTGATAGTGACCAACTCCCCCTCTCTCTACTGCTTCCTGGGCCTGGAGATGGTGGGGGATCTGTTTCCCGGCAGGGGTGCTCTGGCTGGGATCCACGCCGGGCTTTTTTTCTCAAGGGGAGAAAAGGCCTTTGTGGCAGGTTGCGACATGCCTCTTATTTGCCCAGAGCTGATACACCACATGGCCCAGGTGCCAGGGTCATGGGATGTACTGGTTCCTAAGGTGGGTGAGTATCTGGAACCTCTCCATGCTCTTTATTCAAGGCGTTGCCTGAGTTTTCTGGAAAGACTTCTGGTCTCTGGGGCCAGTAGAATACTGGATCTATATCCTCTGGTGCGGGTGAGGGTCTTTCAAGAGCAAGAGACCAGGAAGCTGGATCCCCAGCTTAGATCCCTCCTCAATGTGAACACCCCTGAAGACCTCACAAAGCTTAACTCCCTGAGGAGCCAAACCTCTCCAGTATCCTCTGGATGATCAAACTGGTTGAGATCATCGGCCTAAGTGGAATTGTTTTCACCTCCCCACCTTGGGATCTGACAGACTCAGCTCCCACGATGGATTCCTCGGCCCAATCCGCCCCCTTTACCAGAACATGAGGTTTTAGGAGCTCTATGAGGTTCAAGGGATCCGGCTCCTCAAAGGGTATGACCATGTCCACACAAGCCAGGGCTGCCAAGACCAGGCATCTCTCCTCAAGGCCAAAGACGGGTCTGCCTGGCCCCTTCAGGTTGCGAACCGATGAGTCCGAGTTTATGCCCACAGCCAGCAGATCCCCCATTTCTCTGGCCTTCTGCAAATATTCCACATGTCCAGCATGGAGGATATCAAAGCAACCATTGGTGAAAACAATCCTTTTCCCTTGTGCCTTGGCCCTCTCAACCATTTCCAGTGCCTCTGTCAGATCCAGTATCTTTTGTCTCAAGGACTTTCCTCCGCTTCACTCATACGGTTTTGCTGTCCTGCATAATCGCTCAACAGAGCAGGTGCTCTAGATGATATCCCAACCCAAAACATTGACCAAGCCCGGCTTCTTGTTGAGAAGTTGAGAAAGCGCCTGGCTTTTTCTAAGGCTGCAAAGAGCCTCCCATCCCACAAGGGCCCCTTGCCACTTTACAAGAGGCCTATGTTTGCCATAATTTAGGACTAATCCATGGCCCATTGATTTCATGGGGCAATTACAGGGAATCACCAGGAGAGACTTAGCCTAGAGGATTGAAAGATCCTCCCAGTTTTTTTAGTGGAGTAAGCTCCATGGCAGTGGAAGAAAGCAGAGCGCTTTATCTACAGGGCATCTCATGGTGGAACAAGAGGCGTTTCGACAACGCCTTGGTTTGTTTCCAGAAGGCGCACGAACTGGCCCCGGAGAATCCCTTCATCATGTCTTACCTGGGGCTGGCACGCATAAAGATGAAAGCCGTGGCCGAGGGCCTGGAGCTTTGTCAGCAGGCCGCGAAAAAGAGGCCATTTAACGAAGACCTGCTGTACAACCTGGGAGTGGCCTACCAGATGGCCGGAAACCGCCAGGAGGCAAGAAAGACCTTTCTTCTGGGAGCCAAAGGCTGCCACGATACCCAGAGATTCTTAAGCGCCCTCAAAGAGATGGGAGTGAGAAGAAAACCATTGATACCATTCCTTTCAAGGGACAACATCCTGAATCGATGGCTGGGCAAGGTTACATACAAGCCCGGAAACTTCCGGATAGAAGATATAGAGAATTGATGCCCCACAGCTTGTGGGCCATGGCCCCAACTTCATGGATCCTGGGAAATGGGCCTGTCTCATATTTAAGTCTTGGCCAGACCCCTGGGGGTAAATACTAACCTGCTCAAAGGGACCTACCTGCCCTTAGCAAATGATGAAAGTCATCCCACATCTTCGACTGATCTTCCATGCTTTGGAGCTCGAAAATAGCTCTTAACTTTTGGGCCTGGGATGTGCACTTCACCCCAGGCCCGCCCAGGAGCAGATCTTAGAGGGATTCCAGGAGTAATTCAGAGAGATCCAATATCGGGAGTTCTTCTTCCTTGCCCATGGTCTTGGTTGAGGCCTCCAGCATCACCACACAATAAGGACAGGCCGTGACCATAGCCTGCGCCCCTTTGGCAAGAGCTTCCTCCACCCTCAGGTCCCCAAATCTTTCCCCGGGGGCAGTCTCCATCCAAATTCGGCCCCCACCGCCTCCACAGCACAGGCTGTTGGCGCGAATGCGATCCAGCTCTTGGAATTCACCGTTTGCCACGGCCTGAATCAGAGCCCTGGGCTCATCGAAGACCTCGTTGTGCCGTCCCAAGTAGCAGGGATCATGATACGCTATTTTTCGGCCTGAAGACTTGCTTGGTTTCAGCTTCCCTTGCTTCACAAGCTGGGCCAACATCTGGGAATGGTGCGCCACCTCGAACTCCCCACCCAACTCTGGGTACTCCTTGGTGAAGGTAAAAAGACAGTGGGGGGAGGTGGTAATTATCTTTTTTACTCCCTTGGACTGGAAAAGCGAGATGTTTGCCTGGGCCAATTTCTGGAAAAGATCTTCGTCACCGATCTTCCTCACTGATTCACCACAACAGCTCTCCTGCTCTCCTATCACACCAAAGCTAACACCGGCTTTCTTCAGAAGCTCCACCACCGAACGAGCTATCTTCTGACTGCGCACGTCGTAGCAGGATGTACAACAAACAAACAGAAGGTACTCGGTCCCCTCTGAGAAGACAGGCACATCAAGCCCTTTCATCCATTCGGTGCGTTTGTCCCTCTCTCCAGACCAGGGATTCCCATGGCTGTGCAGACTTCCGATCACAGGCCTGTAGCTTCCAGGCACTGTTCCCACAGAGGCCAGCATGCTTCTCATGCCCCTTACGTTGTCAATTATTTTCACCTGCCTGGGGCATCGCACCACGCACTGACCGCAGGTGCTGCAAGCGTAGATGACCTCCTCAGACTCGAAACCCTCCAAGCCCAGTTGTCCCAGTCTCTGCACCTTGCGGATATTGAAAGACTGGGAGATGTGACCAGGCACCAGTCTCCAGGGACATGAGCCAGTGCAAAGCCCGCACTGCATGCACCAATAGAGAGTTTCTGCTCCCGAGGCCACTATGGCCTCGCTGACTTCCAGAAAAGGTGTTCTAGCTTCCATGTCTTTTTTCCTCCAATGGGGGAGCGCAGCCTCCTGCCCCCTAAAATCCTTTGTATGGATTGGGTCCTATCTCCTGTATTCGCTCCATAAAACTCTCCACCAGGGAGGGGATCCTGGTGTAATCCCTTATCTCCACCTGCTCCAGACGCACCCTGTCCGACTCCAAGGCCAATCTGTCAAGGGTCTCCGAGACCTTGGAAAGCCTGTACTGGGCCAGCTCACTTCCCTTTATCATGTGACACTGGTAGTCGTCCCCATGTTTGCAGCCCAACAAAAGCACCCCATCTATTCCTTTGGAAAGGGCGTCCGCCACCCATATCAAGTTGAGGGAGCCCAGACATCTAACGGGAATGACCCTCACATACGGATTCCATCGGAGCCTGCGCTGTCCCAGCATATCCAAAGCCGGATATGCATCGTTTTCACAGGCCAGCACCACCACCCTGGGCTTCTCCTCGTCCTCTTCTGGCACCTCTATGGCCTTGATCATGGCCCCTATCATGTCCACAGAATAATCCTTGAAAGAGATGATACGCTCAGGACAAGACCCCATGCATATGGAACATCGCCTGCAGCGGGTTGGATTGGGAAGGGGATTGGCCTTCTCATCCTCGTTGATTGCACCAAAGGGGCACTCCTCTGTGCATCTCTTGCACTGGGTGCAACGCTGCATGAAGAACTCCGGATATGAACGATCTCCTGCCCTGGGATGTACAGCCTCCCCCCTCGCGGTCATCTCCAGACACTGGATGGCCTTCAGGGCAGCCCCCCTGCCATCCTCTTCTGCCCCCAAGGTGTCCATGGGCTGCCTCACGCATCCTGCCGCATAAATGCCAGTGCGACGTGTTTCGTAAGGAAAACAGATGAAGTGGGAATCCGGCATGCCGTAACGCAGCTTGGGTAGCTCCGGTCCCTGCCTGTATTCCAAGAAAAGAGCCATTCCCTCTTTTTGCCGATCTGTCACCGAAGTAGGTTCAGCCTGGGCTTCCTGGGAACCCTGGGCCACATCTGGGCCACCTGCCATGTCAGCATCCAAAGCCATGGAAGGCACCATACCGGTGGCCAGCACCACCATGTCTCCTTCCAAGCTCAGTCTCTCTCCGGCCAGGACATCATCCACCTCCACCACCAGCTTGCCTGAACCATCCCCGGCCACAGAGGCCACCTCACCCTTGAGGAAAACACATCCCTGTTTTTGAAGCTTTCTGTAGAACTCCTCATATTGGCCTGGAGTTCTCATGTCCTTATATACAATATACACTGCCGTAGAGGGTTCTTGCTGCTTCAGATAAAGGGCCTGTTTGAGGCTCACCATGCAGCACACAGAAGAACAATAGGGCAGATGCTGTGGATCCCTGGATCCTGCACATTGGATGAATATCACACTGCCTGGAACGCTCTGGTCCGAAGGCCTTGTTATCTTCCCTTCCCTGGCCGCACGCTCCTCCAATTCCACATTGGTGACCACATCCGGACTGAGCCCATAACCCAGGTGACCAAGGCGGGCAGGATCATATGGCCTCCAGCCTGTGGCCTGCACGATGGAGCCGGCTTTGAAGCTGTCTTGCCCCTCTGCTCCATTGACCGTCACCTGGAACATGCCCGGTGCGCCTTGAATGGACTTAATTTGGGTGGAGCACAAGACCTTGATGTTAGGGTGGGATTTCACCTGGGAGACCACGGCATCCAGTTCCACCTCCTCCAGTTCCCCGTAAGGTGGGTGCACAGGGTATCGCTTCCATTGCCTGGCCAGCCATCCCCCCAGCTCCTGCTCCTTTTCCACTAGGGTGACCTGATAGCCCGCCTTGGCAGCCTCCAGGGCAGAGATCATTCCCGAAATCCCTCCTCCCACCACCAAAACGCTCTTTTCCACTTCCGCCTGGTAAGGCTCCAGAGGCTGGGACTTCTGAACCCTCACTATCCCCATACGGATGTAATCCTCGGCCATCATCTGGGTATCTTCGTCCCCTGCAGGAAGCCCCCATACGACCTGTTCCCTGAGATTAACCCTCTCCACAACCAAATTATCCGGGAATCGAAACACATCGGTAAGCGCCCTGGGCGAACAAGCTGCAAGCACCACACCGTTTACTCCCGCCTTCTCCACATCCTCAAGGATCAGACTCATTCCTTCCTGGCTGCAGTAAGCCTGGTGGCTGCGGCACACAGAGGCCTTCATCTCGCCTGTGGCCACCTTGGCCAGCCCATCCAGGTTCAGCGCTTCACCGATCCCACATCCTGAGCACAAATACACCCCTATCTTATCCATGGGCCACTACCTCCCCAACAAGGACTGGATGGCCAGAAGTGCCGCACCGGTGGCGTCCTGAACGCTGTGCGCCACATCCACGGGTTTCTTGACACATCCTGCTGGAATTATCCCAGAAGACACAGACTCGGTCAGAAAGCCGTAATCGTCGTAAGATACCTGGCCTGGAACCTGCCGATTCACACTGGTGGGCACCATTCCAGTGGCCAGAACCACCAGATCGGCCTTTGCCTTCATAGCCTTCCCCTGCTCCACATCCTCCACGGTCAGAACCAGCTCTTTGCTTTCTTTGTCAGCTACTATGTCGGCCACCTTTCCCTTGACCAAGGAAATCTTTTCGTCAGACTTCACACGATTGTAAAAATCCTCCAGCCGCCCCAATGCCCTTACATCAATGTAGAAGATCGTGATCTCTGCATCGGGATATTGTTCCCTCACATAAAGGGCCTGTTTGAGTGAAGCCAGGCAGCATACTCCAGAGCAATAAGGCAGGTGGTTCTCGTCTCTGGAGCCAGCACACTGCACAAAGGCCACCTTGTTCACTGCAGATCCATCCGAGGGTCTGAGAATCTTCCCCCCAGTAGGTCCATTTATGGAAGAGAGCCTTTCCATCATCACATTGTTGATGACATTGGGATGCTCTCCAAAGCGATAGTACGGGACCCTGGAGGCATCGAAAGGATCCCAGCCAGTGGCCCAAATCGCAGCCCCCACCTCTAAACTCAGGCTCTTCCCCTTCATCTCCAATTCCACTGCTTGAAAGGGGCATACTTCTTTGCATTTCCCGCAATCAGGCCCCAGGCAGGCTCCAGGATCTATGACATACCTGGCCGGAAAGGCCATCTCATGTGGCAGATATATGGCTTTTGTCTTATCCAGTCCATAGTTGAACTCATTGGGCCTTTCCACAGGGCAGACCTTTTCACACTCCCCGCAGGCAGTGCACCTCTCATTGACTAGTCTGGGATGCACTTCCACCTTGGCCGTCATGTGCCCTGGTTCTCCCTGGAGTTCCACAACCTCGGCCATGGTGTATACCTGGATCTTGGGATTCTTCCTGATCCTGCGGAAATTGATCTCCAAACCGCATTGGGGCGGACACATCTTGGGAAAATAACGATTGCTGCGAGCCACCCTGCCCCCCAAGTAAGGGGCCTTTTCCACCAGGTAAACGGGAAAACCCACTTCAGCGGCTTCCACAGCGGCCGTAAGCCCGCTTATCCCGCCACCCACCACCAGGATCCCCCTCTGTGCTGCGCCTGACATCTGGCTCCACCTCCAAATTGAACTGTGTTCCAGCCTGGCAAATTCTAAGCATTTTAGCCACCTGACCTCCTTGTGTCAAGGAATTCCACATCTGCTCAATACGGGAATTCCTTGTCCTGAGTTGAGCTCTCGTGAAATCACTTGACAATGAATCTAGGCTTTTTCTAAGATGCCAAGCGATCCTGGATAGCTTAGCAAGGCTTGTTGCCCAAAATAAACGCTCTGCGTGAGGAGGGAGCCATGAGAAGAGGTGTGTTCCTGGCAGCAGCGGCTTGGGTGTGGGTCCTGGTCTCAATGGCGGGATCCGGTTGGGGAGCTGATGAGATCAAGGTGGGGGTGGTGGGGCCCATGGCCTTTACCCAGGGGGAAGGACACTGGAATGGAGCCACCATGGCGGCGGAGGAGATAAATGCCAAAGGGGGTGTGCAGGTAGGAAAGAAGAAATTGCCTATAAAACTAGTTAAAGTTGACTCCAACGAATTCTTGAACGTAACCGATGCCACCAATGCCATGGAGAGGGCCATCACGTATGACAAGGTGGATTTCTTGATGGGCGGTTTCCGCACAGAGGCTGTGTTGGCCATGCAGGACATAGCCATGGAGTACAAGAAGATATTCCTGGGTTGCGGAGCAGCCCACCCTGAGCTGTGCGCCAGGGTGGCCAAGGATTACGAGAAGTACAAGTACTGGTTCCGAGTGACCCCCATAAATTCTACCTTTTTGGTGAAGGTGGATTTCCTGCTTCTGGAAATGGTGGCCAAGAAGATGGCCACTGAACTTGGGATCTCCAAGCCCAAGGTGGCCATAGTGGCCGAGAAGGCCGTCTGGGCAGATCCCATAGTCAATATTGCCCAGGAAAACCTTCCCAAGATGGGCATGGAAATAGCCGGGGTTTGGAGACCTTCGCCTGTGGCCACTGATGTCAGCGCTGAGCTTTCGGCAGTGCAAAGTGCAGGAGCCCACATCATATTCACTTCTTTTTCCTCCTCGGTGGGAATCCCCTTTGCAAAACAGTGGGGAGAGCTGCAGGTGCCCGCTGCTGCGGTGGGTATCAACGTGGAGGCTCAGAAAGACGGATTTTGGGCGGCCACGGGTGGCAAAGGCAACTACACCCTCACCATGAACACCTACGCCAGGGTGAAAATGACCGATTCCACCATACCTTTCTTTGACAAGTACAAGGAGCGCTTCAAGGAAGCCCCCAACTACACTGCTGGCACTTACGATGCCCTTCACATACTGGTCCAGGCCATAGAGAGGGCAGGCACTCTGGACTCTGCCAAGGTGGTTCAAGAATTGGAGAAGACACAGTACATGGGGGGAGCCGGAAAAATAGTCTTCAGCAAAGACCATGACGTGACCTGGGGACCTGGGTTTGTCACAGCCATAGGCACCCAGTGGCAGGACGGCCAGAACCTCTGTGTTTGGCCAGACGGATGGCAGGGCATCAAGTACGAAGGTTGTGTGGATTATAAGATACCGCCTTGGGTGAGAGCCCATTACAAGAAGTAGAGTCAGGTACATGGGCCTCATGGGGCTGGTGAGCTGCCCCATGAGGCTATCAAGACCTGGGAAGGGAGGAATGGTGTTTGGCTTCTGACATAATAGTCAACGGCCTCATCTCAGGGAGCATATATGCTCTTTTGGCCATTGGTTTCTCCCTCATCTTCGGGGTGGCCAGAATAGTCAACATAGCACATACCGCCTTTTACATGGTGGCTGCCTACGCAATTCACTTCGCGCTTCACAATTTGGGCGTTCCTTACCTTCTGGCCATGCCTCTGGCCATTGTCTTGGTGGTCGGCTTGGGGCTTGCCTGCTACAGGCTCTTCATAGACCCCATCCGTGAGCACGAGGCTGCAGTGCTCATTGCCACCATAGCCTTGGCCATGGTTTTCCAGGAAGTGACCCTGATGCTCTTCAAGGGGCATTACAGAGGCACACCTCCTCTGCTGGAGGGTTTTCTTACGGTGGCTGGGGTCAAGGTGGCTTACCAGCAACTGTTGAGCTTTGTGGTAGTGCTCTTGGTGTTGGGCCTGGTTTGGCTTTTCCTGGGACACACACGCCTGGGCTTGGCCATAAGAACCACTGCCCAGGACAGGGAAGTGGCCAATCTGATGGGCATGGATGTGGCCAGGATAGCCATGCTCACCATGGCCATATCAGTGGGCATGGCCGGGGTGGCCGGAGCCGTGGTGGTCCCATTGTTCGTGCTGGACCCCTTCATGTGGCTGGCCCCCCTGATAATGATCATGGCTGTGGTGGTGCTGGGGGGGTTGGGAAGCATTAAAGGAAGCTTCCTGGGTGCTTACATTCTGGGCTTTGCCGAAAGCCTTGTGGTGTTTCTGCTGCCCATGGGATCTTTCTTGAAGGGATCCGTGGCCCTTTCGGTGATGATAGTGGTTTTGCTTATAAGGCCAGAGGGGCTCTTTGGTATC
The DNA here is from genome assembly GCA_037481695.1 of bacterium. Classification (NCBI taxonomy): domain Bacteria; species bacterium. The sequence continues at coordinate 52,019 of JBBFLE010000021.1, forward strand.
GCCTTTGAGGAAGAAAGGTAGGAAATGGATCCAGAGAACTTTGGAGTCCCAGAAGGCAAAGGCAGTCTTGAGCATGGCCCTTGCCTTGCTCTTGGGCCCCTGGAACCCAGATACCAGAAGTCAAATTTCAGGCCTCTGAAAACGGAAATATAAGGCAAAAAAGGAAAGGAAATCAGGGGAATGCTCCTGGCTCAACTAAGAAGGATCCAGGTGGTGATCAAAACAGAGGTCTTAGTTTTGCCCAGCAGAATAGCAGTCATGCTCTTTGCTTTGTTTCTGCTCACAGTGCCTTTTTACTGGCCTGACCCGTACCTGCTTCGTATCCTGACTCTGGCAAGTATTTTTGCCATCTTTGCCGCCAGTTGGGATCTGCTTTCGGGATTCACAGGACAGGTGAATTTCGGACATGCTCTTTTTTTCGGGGTGGCGGCCTATTGTGCTGCTCTTCTCAATCTTCATCTGAAGTTCCCACCCTGGGTCACGGTTCCCCTGGGCGCAGTGGCGGCCGTTGGTACAGGTCTTTTGGTGGGCATACCCTGCTTGAGACTAAAAGGCACATATCTGGCCCTCACAACTTTGTCTTTTCCCATCATCCTCATGGGACTGGTGTTTGCCTTTCCAGACCTGACCGGAGGGGAGTTGGGGGTCTCTGGCTTGAGCAGACTGGCAGGCAGCCGTGTGGGGGAATACTATGTCTGCTCGGTGCTCATGCTGGGGGCCGGTTTTCTCATGTGGAAAATAGGGGACTCCAAGACCGGCATCATATTTCATGCCATCAGGGAAGACGAACTGGCAGTTCGCACCGCCGGGATCAATACCACCAAGTACAAGATTCTGGCCTTCTGTTTGAGCGGATTTTTCGCCGGGGTGGCAGGAGGCCTCTACGCCCACGTGATGCGTATAGCTGGCCCCTCCACCCTGGAGGTCTCCTTGTCTTTCCAAGCCGTGATATGGGCTGTTTTTGGTGGAATGGTCTCCATCTATGGGCCCATGGCAGCCGTGTTCATATTGTTTCCCCTACTAGAGTTGCTGCGAGTGGTGCCGCAGCTTAGAAATCTGGCCTTTGCGCTGATCATCTTGCTCATCCTGCTTTACATGCCCGAGGGCCTGATTCCCTGGATAAGAGACAGGATCGAAAAGCTTTGCCCCAGGTGCAAGGCCAGGAACTTTACCAGGAGAAGCCACTGCCGGATATGCGCGGCCCATATGCATTAGAAAGCCCCAGTAAAATGGCATAGGAAAGGAATGGAATCCCATGAGCTATAGATCCGCTTATCTGTCCAGGCCTTGGCTTCAGTGGTACCCCCCAGGCGTTCCGCAGGAGGTGGAAATCCCAAAGGAGTCTGTTCCCGAGCTCTTTGAAAAGATTGTGCGCAAGTACGGGGATAGGACGGCCTTGATCTTCCATGGCAGAAAGATCTCGTACAGGGAGTTGGGGGAACTGGTAAATCGTTTTGCCACAGCCTTGACCGATCTGGGTCTTTCCAAGGGGGATCGGGTAGGTCTTTACATGGTCAACTGCCCTCAGTACGTGATCGCCTATTTCGGGGCCCTCAGGGCTGGCGGCATAGTCACTCCCATAAGCCCCGTGTATACAAGCAAGGAGGTGGCACACCAGATCCGTGACAGTGGTGCCAAGATCCTGGTCTGCCAGGACATACTCTTCGAGAATGTGGAAAGATCTCAGGTGTCCCTGGCCAGCATCATAGTGACCAATGTGGGGGACTTCCTTCCTGCCATCAAAAAGATTCTGGGAAAAAGCTTCCTGGGAAAGATCTCCAGAAAGATGGAGCTGCAGATCCCTGAAATCCCCAAGACTTCCGATGTCCACAACCTGATGGAGCTTCTAAGAAAATATCCTCCCAGGCCTCCGGAGGTGCTCATTGAACCAGACAAAGATCTGGCTGCGCTGCCTTACACTGGAGGCACCACCGGTCTACCCAAAGCAGCCATGCTCACCCACAGGAACCTGGTGGCCTGCCAGAAGCAGGGCACCTCTTTCTGGCCCATCCTTGAGGAAGGCCGGGAGGTGATCCTGGCCTTTCTGCCCTTTTTCCATATTTATGGTCAGGTAGTGGTTATGCTGAGCGGCCTGGTTCAGGGCTTCACCCTGGTGCTTTACACCACTCCGGACATGGATGAGATCCTGGCCGCCTTGGAGAAGTACCAGGCCTCTGTTTTCTACGGAGTGCCCACCCTGTACGAATATCTGAAAGAGCATGAGAAGACAGATCAGGTGAACTGGAAAAGACTCAAGATGATAGCCTGCGGCGCAGACACCCTTCATGACTCCACCATGAAGGACTGGGAAAGACGAACCTCCACCAAGATAATGGAAGGCTATGGCATGACCGAGACCAGTTCCCTTTGTCACGCAAGTCCGCACCATCGCCCCAAGCCGGGCACATTTGGAGTTCCCATCCCCAATGTAATGGCGGCCATTGTGGATCCAGAGGGGACCGAGTTTCTGCCTCCAGGAGAGGTGGGAGAGCTTTTGGTGAGCGGGCCCAACATCATGGAAGGTTACTGGGAGAGGCCTCAGGAAACCAAGGACACTTTTGTCCGTATCTGATCACAGGGTCGTAGATGCTAGTTGAAGAATTTTCATTCAAGGGTTTGTTTTTCTGGCATTTTATGGGTT
>JBBFLE010000022.1 GCA_037481695.1 bacterium
GAGGTTCATGTGAATGTCCCCAGGGATCGCCGGGGTGAGTATCAGACCCAGGTGCTTCCTCGTTGTCAGCAGTATGAGAATGAAATTGGCAAGGATCTTTGCCTTATGTTTCTCGGTGGGGTAAGCACTCGGAGCCTCTCGATGCTGTCGCAGCGGCTCATTGGTCGGAGGATTTCTCACACGGAAGTCAGCCAGGCCAATAAGGAGCTCATTGGAGCTGTTGAGAGGTGGAGGAATCGGGACTTGTCCAAGGAGCCCATCAGGTATGTGTTTGTGGATGGGGTGAATTTTGAGATGAGGGTTGGGGATTGTGTTGAGCGGGTGCCTGTGCTTGTTGCCATTGGGGTCACGGAGACGAACCAGAGGCTGGTTTTAGGGCTACAGGCGGGGGACAAGGAATCTGCCTCGAGCTGGAGGGAGTTTTTTAAGGATCTCAAAGCACGAGGGCTGGATCCATCCAAGGTCACGTTGGGAGTCATGGATGGACTTGCGGGACTAGAGAAGGTTTTCAAGGAGGAGTTCCCCAAGGCCAGGGTGCAGCGTTGCCAGGTGCACGTTGCGAGGAATGTCTTGGCGAAGGTGCCCAAGAAGTTCAAGAAAGAGGTGGCTGACTGGCTACGTTCGATCTTCTATGCCTCCTCCAGGGACAAGGCCAGGAAGCTTTTCCTTGAGTTTAAGGAAAAGTGGGAGAAGGACCTGCCATCGGCAGTGAGGTGTCTGGAGAAAGCCCTGGAAGCCTGTCTTACTTTTTTCAATTTTCCCGAGCAAGAGTGGATTTCTTTGAGGACCACCAACATCATCGAGAGGCTCAACAAGGAGTTCAAACGCAGAACCAGACCCATGGAGATAGTGGCGGGGGAGCAGTCTTGCTATACCCTTCTTGCCTTTATTGCTCTTAGGATGGAATTGCACTGGAGGTCAAATCCCCTGGGGAAAGTGCCCAAAAACCTGCCCATATGGCATCGGCTGGAGGCCGGAGAATTTTACACAAAATGATTGACACTACCACTGGCTGCGTGGGAAACCTACTCGCAGGATTTGCCGGGTTACCTGGGGTGTGATTGGGGAGGCGATAAATTTCTGTGGAGGCTGGAGGCATAGTTTTTTTGGTTGAGCAATCCCCACGAATCTTGCAAGTTAGCACATCTGACGGAGGCGGTGGGGCAGAGAAGGTCGCTTACAACCTGCATCATACCTACCTAGGACGGGGCTATTCTGCATGGCTCGCCGTCGGCTACAAATGGACAGATGACCCAGGTATCCTCGTTATCGCTGATCATTCCTGCGGTAGCCTGTGGACGCGCTTCTGGTTTTCCATAGGCAATGGGCTTTCTTCTCTCGTGGGGAGAGTACGGGGGGCTGGGCGATTGCGAAATTACATTCAATTGATCGGGCAACCAAGGCGTCTATTGGAAACCCACCGCGGGCATGAGGACTTCTATTTTCCGGGCACTTGGCGTCTTTTGGATTTAACCCCCGAGGGTCCCGATATCGTACACTGCCACAACCTTCATGGTGGCTACTTTGACTTGAGAGCCCTTCCCTGGCTCAGCCAGCAGGTGCCAGTGATTCTTACACTTCACGACGCGTGGTTGTTAAGCGGTCACTGCGCCCATTCCTTTGATTGCGAACGCTGGAGAACTGGCTGTGGTCAATGCCCTGACCTGACTATCTATCCGGCAATTCGGCGAGATGGAACAGCCTATAACTGGAGGAGAAAGAAAAAGATATTTGAGAAAAGTCGCCTTTATGTGGCAACCCCTTCTCGATGGTTGATGCAGAAAGTGGAGCAGTCCATGCTTGCGCCTGCCATCGTAGAGGCGCGGGTCATCCCCAATGGCGTGGACTTGTCCGTCTTCCATCCTTCAGAGAAGCCGGCGGTTCGGGCAGCTTTGGGCATGCCGCCAAACGCGAAGGTCCTACTTTTTGCCGCCAACGGAATCCGTCGGAACCCGTGGAAAGACTATGGGACTTTGCGAGGAGCCGTTGCTCTAATTGCCGGGAGCATGAGAGGACAACGGTTACTTTTTGTTGCTCTGGGCGAAGATGCACCAGCAGAGCGAATCGGTCGGGCGGAAATCCAGTTTGTGCCTTATCAAAAAGATTCGGCTGCAGTAGCGCTCTACTATCAGGCAGCGGATGTGTATACCCATGCCGCTCGCGCAGACACATTTCCGAATACTGTTCTTGAAGCCCTTGCCTGCGGAGTGCCGGTTGTAGCTACGGCCGTCGGAGGTATCCCCGAACAGATAAAAGGTCTGGAATGGGAGGCACATCCAAGGGCTTATCCTAGCTATCCCCCACAACAAGCCACGGGCATCCTGGTTCCCCCGAAGAACCCTGAAATGTTGGCAAAGGCCTTGTGCTTGCTATTAGAAGACGGCAATCTCAGGGAGTGCTTGGGGGCGAATGCAGCGCAGGAGGCCAGGATTCGTTTTGACTTGCAGAAACAGGTGGATGCGTATCTGGAATGGTTTCAGGAGATCCTTTCCCGTTGGAGTCATCCCAAGAAAGGGTGACAAGACTCGTTCAAAAGCCCTCTTACCTCACACCTACTTTATTGCCTTCTCAAGCTTGGGAAAAGTAAATTGCTACTTTCCATAATAACTCCTTGCCTAAATCAAGTTCTTTTTGTGAAGGAGGCTGTTGAAAGCGTCCTGGCTCAGGACTACTACCCTGTGGAGCATATTGTGGTGGACGGAGGTTCAACAGACGGTACTCTGGATGTCCTGGCAGAATTCGAAGGAATAAGAGTGATCAGCGAGCCTGACAGGGGTCTGTATGATGCCCTCAACAAGGGTATTGCTGCAGCCCGAGGGGATGTAATCGGATTTTTAAATGCTGATGACATGTACGTGCCATGGGTCTTCCAAGACGTCATGAGGTGTTTCCAGAGATCCCCGCAGTTGAACTCGGTATGTGGCGGAGCCGAGATAGTTGAACACTCCCCGGAAGGGGAAAAGCGAAAACGTGTTTTCCTGAGTCCCTCTTACAGTTCCCTGAGTGTGCGTAACATCTGCCTGGGTCAGCCACTGCTGAACGCCCGTTTTTTCAGAAAGGGGGTTTTCCACAGGCTGGGCTACTTCGATTGGCGCTACAGGGTAGGCTCTGACAGGGAATTTCTTGTGCGGCTAGCTTTAGCGGGAGTTACAAGTGAGCACTTGCCTAAATGCGTTTATATCTACAGGTCTCATCCGGCTTCTCTCACCTTCGACCCCTCTACCCGCCATGCCTTCGAAACCAACCAAGAGTACTGGTTGATCGCAGAGAGGTTTCTAAAACAATCGCTCTCCCAGCGGGAAAGGCTTTGGATTCAGATGTGGCACGCTCGCATCTCTACCGAGATGGTTTCCCTCGGCCTAAAAAAAAGAAACTTGGATCATACCCTTAGAGCCCTGCGGCGTGGCTTTAAGTCCAGTCCCTGGTGGTTTGCCTTTCTGGGAATAAGATTTGCCAGGCGTCTCAAGATGGCTTTGCGAGACGCCTCTATTTGATGGGTTGATGAAGTCCCCAAAGGTTAGCGTAGTGATCGCGGCTTTTAACAGGGCGGGGACTCTGTCCCGCAGTCTCAAGAGCGTGCTGGATCAGACTGAAGCGGATTTTGAGATAATAGTTGTGGATGATGGATCCACAGATAACACCCTTGCCCTGATCCCCAAGCTTAAAGATTCACGTATTCGGTGGGAAACTCACGGTTTTAATCGAGGTGCAGCAGCTGCAAGAAACACTGGTGTGCGGGCAGCCAAAGGCAAATGGATAGCTTTTCTGGATTCGGATGATGAGTGGCTGCCTGGCAAGCTTGAGGCTCAGCTAAGGCTTCTATCTGAGCAAGACCATAAGATCGGGGTCTGCACAGGTTACTATCTCAAGGAGGAAGGCCAACCTACTTGCAAGAGGCTGACCCCTCCAAGGCCTTTTTCATGGCATAAGCACCTACTTCTTGGATGTGATCTGGGCCCAGGTACCACCTTGATGGTTGCCAGAGAAGCTTTCGAGCAGGTCGGTTTCCTGGACGAAGGATTCCGAAGGCTGGAGGACTGGGAGTGGCTCCTTAGGTTCGTGAAACGTTTCAGGCTGGAAACTGTTCCTGAGCCTCTTGCCATAGTGCACAGGCAAAGGCATGCTAGGGCGCAGGTGGTTGAAGAGGCTACCTGGAAATTGGTTTCCTTGTACGAAAATGAGGCTCGTAGGTACGGACTTGTCTTTGAAAGAAGATTTCGTGCCAGGCGATGGCTGCACCTGGCATGGTTGTACTCTTTAGAAGGAAACATTCCCAAGGGATCAAAATATTTCATAAAGGCCATTTTGGATGACCCAGCCCCTCCTCCCGGCATGATTCTGCTTGTTCTAGATGCATTCCTTGGAACAAAAATGGCTCCGAAGGCCAGCCTTTGGCGAAGCAAAATGAAATCCGGCTTGTGCAAATCCAGGGTGACTGGTCAGACTAGGGGGAGGTGATAAATGGCTTTATTCACCATATTCACCTCCACGTACAACCGGGCCGCCAAATTGCATCGGCCCTTTCTGAGCCTGCAGGCCCAGACTTTTAAAGACTTCGAGTGGCTCGTTGTTGATGACGGCTCCCAGGACGAAACCGTGGATCTGATAAGGCAATGGGCTTGCTCATCGCAATTCCCCATCCGATACATATCTCAAGGACACCTTGGGCTCCACAAGGCCTATAACAGAGCAGTCCGGGAGGCCAGAGGAGACCTGTTTCTTCCTCTGGATTCGGACGACGAGCTTGAGCCCACAGCCCTGGAGAGGCTTCTATATCATTGGAACAATGTGCCCGAAGATCAGAAATCAAATTTCAGCGGGGTCTGTTGTCTGTGCCGTGATGAGAAAGGCCGCATCATAGGAGACAGGTTCCCAAGGGATGTCATGGATTCGGATAGCCTGGAGATCAACTACAAATACAGGGTCAGAGGACAGAAAGGGGGGTTCCATCGGCTGGAGGTGATGAAGGAATTCCCTTTCGACGAAACCCCGGAAATGGGATGCAATCCGTGGCGGCGCATTGCCAGAAAATACAAGATGAGATTTGTGAACGAGGTCCTGGAGATTTACCACCAAGACTCCCCCGAGGACTCATTGGCGAGGTGGCCCAAAGGTATAAGGCCCGTGACAGGGCTTTATCGGTGTCTGGAAATCCTAAATAGCGAGATAGACTATTTCCATTACTGGCCTGCCGAGTTCTACAGGGCCGCTGCCAGATACACCAGATATTCCTTTCATTGTGGCCTGGGCTTTTCCCAGCAGATAAAAGGCCTGGGGAATCGAACTGCCAGAACACTTTGGAGCCTGGCATGGCCTTTGGGCTATTTCCTATTTCTTCGAGATAAGCTGAGAGGACGCCAGAACCTTCAATTTCATAAGCTGGGCTCTGGATCCTGAAGGACAATGCCCGCTGGGGATAAAAACGCAGGATGCTCCTCAATCATCCCCGTCCAGAGAACACATGGATAGGATAAGGCTCTCCTTGGTCATCCACAGATTGGATGCAGGGGGGGCCGAACGCCAACTTCTGGCCTTGGCCAAAGGGCTGAATAGAGAAAGATTCCAGGTACAGGTTATCACGTTTTACCCTGGTGGCGCCCTGGAGGATGAGATCCTGGGCCATGAATGGATAAGAGTTGTGAACCTGGGAAGAAAGGGAAGATGGGGAGCCCCTGTGTGTTTGGTAAGACTCACCTGGGTGCTAAGGCATAGCAGGGCCCAGGTGGTGTACGGTTTCATGGAAGTCCCGGCACAGATGAGTCTCTTGGCCGGAAGACTCCTGGGAACCAAAGTGATCTGGGGCCTGAGGCGATCCAAAAGAGATTTCAGAGACTACGACTGGGCGGAAAGAATAAGTTTCAAGACAGGAAGGATTCTTTCAAGAGCGGCTGATCTTATAATCTTGAATTCCAGGAAAGGACAAGAGGATTATGTTGAGGCCGGGTATTGTTCTAATAAGATGAAGGTGGTTCCCAATGGAATAGACACAAAATACTTCAAGAGGGCCCCGGAGAGAGGGGCAGAGCAAAAAAAGTCTTGGGGGCTTCAGCCCGAAGCCAAGGTGGTGGGAGTTGTTGGCCGTCTCCATCCCATGAAGGGGCACGAGGTCTTTCTCAAGGCAGCTCAGAAAGTGGCAGCCTCTCAACCGGATGTGTACTTCGTCTGTGCGGGCAGAGCAGACAGAGACAGATTCCACGATCTTCGTGCCTTGACAGCCTGTTTGGGACTGGAGAAGAGGGTCTTTTGGGCCAAGGAGAAGAGAGATGTGGTAGGCCTATATTCGGCTCTAGATGTGCTTTGCTCCTCTTCCATTTACGGGGAAGGTTTCCCCAACGTGGTAGGGGAGGCCATGGCCTGCGGCGTTCCTTGCGTGGTAACCAACGTGGGTGATTCGGCCACCGTGGTGGGTGAAACAGGCCTTGTGGTCTCAAGGGGCGATCCTGACCAGCTGGCCTCAGCTCTAGTGAGCCTTCTCAGCATGCCCGTTGATCAACGCTCAAGAATGGGAGAACTGGCACGGTTGCGTGTTTGCGAGGAATTCAGCTTGGAGAAGATGGTTTCCTCGGTTTCAAAACTTATCGAAGAGCTACTGTATGCTGGAGCGGGATCTTGAAAAACACCACCAGTGTACATCTTAGAGAATCTAATGGGGTCAAGAGGGAGGAACCCTGGTTATGGAACCTTCTGGCATGCCCCTGGTGCTGGGGAGAGCTGGAGCCCACTTGCACAGGAGCCCTCTGCAGAGGCTGCGGTGCACATTACCAGCGCACCCATGAGGGCTGTTTGGATTTACGCTTGAAGCAACCCAAGCGGATGAAAACAGAGATAGAGGTGGGAATCCCTATCGAGGAATCCTTGAAAGGGCCTTTTCTTAACCTAGGAAACAGAGCAGAGATACCCGAGCAGTTTCTAGGTATGCGTATCCCCGGACATGTGAGCCGGGGGATGTTGAGCCAATTTCCCACAGGGTCGCACGGCAGCATAGCCTTGGATTTGGGCTGTGGTGACGGAAGGCATGGGGATCTTTGCAAGAGGGCAGGTTTTCAGTGGGTAGGGGTTGACATCTCGCCCACATCCAAGGCCACCTTGTTGGCGGATGGCCATTCCCTGCCTTTCAGGACCGAGGCCTTTGATTTCGTGCTTTCCATAGCCGTCTTGGAACACCTGGCTTATCCCTTCTTGGCCATGGCAGAGGTGAGAAGGGTTCTGAAGACCAAGGGGGTGGTCATGGGCACAGTGGCCTTTTTGGAGCCTTACCACAGCAACAGCCACTACCACCACAGTCACCTAGGGGTGCTTGCATGCCTCCAGACAGCGGGTTTGAAGGTGGAGTGGATTTCTCCACAGCCGGGCTGGGATGCTCTTGGCGCACTATCGGGCCAGTTGTTTCCCAGGGCTCCGAAATGGCTCTCCAGGGTTCTGGTGGGGCCCACCCGTATCTTCCACCAGCTTTGGTGGCTGGCGGGGAAGTTTCTTACCCCTCGCGGTAGTGTTCTGGAGGAGAAGAAACTGTTCGCCCTGGCTGGAGCCTTTGTATTCAGGGCGCTAAAGGAGTGAAAATAGCCTTTGGATAAGTGTCACAATGTGCACTCCAAACCTCGCCCCAAGGCCAAGGTGTGCCATCTCTTGGTGGGATATACGGTGGGGGGTGCAGAGATGCAGCTGCTCAGGGTTCTTCCCTGGCTGGCAAGATCAGGTTATGAGAACTCTGTTTGCGGCCTCAAGGGTCCGGGCCCCATGACTCCGAAGTTTGAATCCCTTGGTATCCAGGCATCATGGCTGGGTGGGAAGGGGAAATGGGATTTCAGGGTGCTGTTTAGACTTTACAGAGAACTTCGTCGCCTTAGACCCTCCATCCTCCACTGCTATACCACCTTGGCCAACTGGGCCGGTGCGGCAGCCGGCAGAGCTGCCGGCGTGCCTCTCATAGTCATGTCAGATAGGGACATCAGGACATGGCTCAGGCCTTGGCAGGTAATGGTGGATAGATGTGCTTTCAAGTTAGGGACCTGTATGACCATGCCATCCGAGGCTATCAAGCGATTTAACATAGAGAGACTCGGCCATCCACCCCGGAGGCTGGTGGTGGTTCCAAACGGAATCAGTGTGGCACAAGGAGGGAGTGTCGGTGAGAATCAAAGAGGTTTGGAAAAAGGCTTTAGAAAGAGAGACATAGCGCTTATTGGGTACGTGGGAAGGATTACTGAACCGTTGAAGGGGCTGGCCATCCTACTCCAATCGCTTTCATTGCTGAAAGGCTTCGGGCTGCAATATAAGGCTCTGGTGGTGGGTGATGGAAGGGACAGAAAAAGGATGGAAGAGCTCTCACATCAATTGGGGTTGGAAGAGAAAGTGGCCTTTCTGGGCGAGAGAAACGACGTGCCTGATCTTATGCAAGAGCTGGATCTCTTGGTCATACCCTCTCTCTGTGAGGGCTCTCCTAATGTGGCATTGGAGGCCATGGCCATGGGAGTGCCTGTTGTGGCCACCCATGTGGGAGGCACTCCAGAGCTTCTCAAAGACGGAATAACGGGGTGGCTTGTGCCGCCCGGTGATCCGGTTGCCTTGGCAAAGACCATGGCCTGGGTTCTAAAAGAACCAACACAAGCTATGGAGGTGGCCTGCCGGGCCAGAACATGGGTGGTCCACCATCGTTCTGCAGAGGCAGCCGGTGCTGCGGTAGCTAGGCTCTATGACTTCCTCCTGGCAAAGATGCAGAAGAGAAAAAACTACCTCAGGGAGATGCACCCTCAAGGGTAAGGAGGGTCCGAGTGCTAAAAAATATGCCTCTCGTCTATGCCCTAGCGGGAGTTTTGGCCTTTGCCGTCAGCGTCTATTTCACCCCTATCATAAGAACTGCGGCCCTTAAGTTCGGCATTCTGGACAAGCCTGATGGAAGGCTCAAGAAGCAGCAGGATGCAGTGCCTTACCTGGGAGGATTGGCCGTTTACCTGGGGTTTCTGGTGGCCCTGGCCTTCACGTTTTCTTTTGAAGAAAAGGTTATGGGGGTGCTCCTGGGGGCAACCCTGGTGCTTGTTCTGGGATTGTTGGACGACCTAGGACGGCTTTCACCCCATGTGAAACTAGGATTTCAGCTTTTGGCTGCCCTTGTATTGGTGAAATCAGGAATAAGAATTGAGCTGGTTTTCCTCCCCGAGTGGGTGGAGCTGCCTCTTTCTGTGCTATGGATACTTCTTGTTACCAATGCTCTGAACATCATCGACATAATGGACGGCTTGGCTACAGGCGTTGCGGCCATCGCTTGCATGGCTCTTTTCTGCGTCTCGATCATCAACGGACGCCCGGCAGTGGCGGTCATGGCTATATCTTTGGCTGGTTCTCTGGCGGGCTTCATCAAGTTCAACTTCGCCCCTGCCAGAATCTATCTGGGAGACACAGGAAGCCTGTTCGTGGGCTCGGTTCTGGCCTCATTGACCTTGATAGGCAGCTACACCATAAAGAATACTGTAAGCCTTCTGGCCCCCGTGGTGATCTTGGGAGTTCCGCTTTTCGACACGGCCTTTGTGTCTTACATAAGGTGGCGAAGGGGAATGCCTGTTTTCTTGGGAAGTCCGGATCACTTTGCATTGAGGCTGAGAAAATGGAGGCTGACCGTTGCGCAGACGGTGCTTTGCAGCTACGCTGCTTGCGCGGTTCTTGCAGCCTGTGCCATATGGATGATGTATCTTCCTGACTTGGGAGCCGTTGCTGTGATTGTGGGCTTGGGATTCTTGGGCTTGGGCATAGGGGCCTTTCTCAGGAAAATAGACATGAGCATGTAGGCGCTGGAGCCTGAGGGATACAGGGGATGATCATTATTGCCGGAGGGGGTATGACCGGCTTGAGTGCAGCACATCACATACAGGCCTCAGGCCAGAAATACGTTCTCCTGGAGAAGGCCGGTGCTTTGGGAGGTCTTTGCCGATCCATTCGGAAAGGCGGTTATACATTCGACTGGTCAGGACACCTGTTTTGCCCCAGAGAGCATTGGGTCATCTCCTGGGTGGAGGAGCTTCTCAACGGAGATCTACTGTGGTTTCAAAGGGAGTCCTGTGTCCATGTGAAAGGAGAAAACATTCCCTTCCCCATCCAGGCTCATCTCGGTGCTTTGCCCAGGCCTTATCTTCTGGAATGCCTGGCATCCTTCCTAAGGGAGCGGGCCCAAGAAAAGGATTCTCAAGAATTGGGAACTTGGCCGGATTGGATAAGTACAACCTTCGGAAAGGCATTGGCTCAGCTCTTTTTCTTCCCTTACCATGAAAAGCTATGGGGAGTCCCACTGGAAGAATTGTCGGCCCAGGGCTTGGAGTGGTCTGTTCCCAGACCCACTGTGGAGGAAGTAGTGGACGGAGCTCTTGGTGTTAAGAATCCCCTGCTGGGGTACAACGCCAATCTCTCGTATCCTTCAAATGGTGGTATAGAGGAGATTCCTAAAGCCATGGCCAGGGAGCTGGTAGGGGTCTACACACTATCCAGCCTTCAAAGGGTACTCTGGAAACAAAAGCAAGTTGTGGTGAAGGGTTTTGGAAAGCTTAGCTACCGAAAGCTGATCTCTACCATTCCTCTTTCGGCGTTGCTGAGGCTGCTGGAGCCTCCTGTGGAGGAAGAGATCTTGGCCTTTCCCGCTCCCAGAGCCGTGTCCATATGGGTTCTCAACGTTGGGATCAAGAGACCCTCGGCCAGTCATTACCACTGGATCTATTTTCCTGAAAAGGAGTTTCCCTTTTTCCGGGTAGGATGCTACACGGCCTTTGGAGCTCACCTGGCGCCCCCTGGGCGCAGCTCTTTTTACGTTGAGATCCCCTGTCACGTGGTGTGTGGATTGTCAAAGGAGCTGATGGTGGAGCGCACCTTGAAGGCCATGGTGCGATGCGGGATTCTGAAAAGCACTGGAGAGGTGGAGATAGTGTTGCCTGTCAAGATACCAGTGGCATATGTAATCCACGATGTTTCGCGCAGCAGGTGGCTTCCTAGGGTTCTATTCTTCTTGGAATCGCACGGTATTCGGTGCGCAGGCAGGTACGGAGCCTGGGGCTACGGCACTATGGAGCACGCCATCATCCAGGGTCGGGAGGCCGCTCAGTGGGCCGTGGAAGAATAAAGATTCCTGTAATTCAGGTCATTACCAAGCTGGAACTCGGAGGAGCTCAACAACTAGCTCTTCACTTGGCCAGGGAGATAAACAGGGACCTCTTTCAGCCATATCTGATCTGCGGGAAGGGAGGGCTGCTGGACCAGGATGTTCTCAACGATGAAAGGATACGAGTTCACTGGATCCCACACATGATAAGAGAGATAAGGCCACACTTGGATGTTATGGCCCTGGGGGAGATCAGGCATGCCATAAGGCGGATTCTCTCGGGCGAGAGACAGGTCAAGATGTCTATCATTCACACTCACAGTTCCAAGGCAGGCATTTTGGGAAGGTGGGCGGCAAGACTGGAGCGGATTCCGGTGATTCTGCATACGTACCATGGATTTGGCTTTCATGATTTCCAGCCTAGAGTCCTCAGACTTGTATTTGAGACTGTGGAAATTTTGACTTCCAGGATCAGCCACGGCCTCGTGATGGTGTCTAGAGCAAATCAAAAAAAGGCAATCCATTGCGGAATCAGGCCCAAGCTTTTTTCTAAGGTCATATACGGGGGGATAGAGCTTCAGGAATTCCTGTCTGCGGGTGAACATGCAGAGGGAAAGAGGCGGGAATTGGGGTTGGATGATGGGCATAAGGTTGTATCCATGATTTCCTGCCTGAAGCCGCAGAAGGCTCCCCTGGATTTTGTCAGATTGGCCGGCAGGGTGGGAAGTGAAATTAGTGAAGCCAGGTTTTTACTGGTAGGAGATGGGGATCTGCGTTCCCAGGTGGCACAGGCAGTGGCCCGAAGCGGGCTGCAGGGCAGGTTCCAGCACTTGGGCTGGAGGAGGGATGTTGCCTCGATTCTGGGATTGACCGACGTGCTGGTCCTTACATCACTGTGGGAGGGTTTCCCTCTGACCCTCTTGCAGGCCATGGCCGCTGGGGTGCCGGCCGTGGTCACCAGGGTGGATGGGTCTCCGGAAGCCATACTGGATGGTGTGAACGGCTTTGTGGTGGAGCCCAGAGATGTGGAGGCCATGGCCGCAAGGGTTATCCAGCTCTTGAGGGATCCGCAGCTTCGCAGTCGCATGGGGGAGGAAGGCCGAAAGAGAGTCCAGGACTTTGACATAGACCATATGGTGAGGAAACAGGAGGAGTTCTACCTGGAGCTAGTGGAGGCTGTTCTCAAAGGGAAAAATCAATGCCAATGATATCAAATAATTCCACTTAAATTGGTGCCAGGCACCTCATGTGTGACAAAGAAAAGGCTTTAGAGCTCGTGCTCAGGGAATGCTTCTGGGGGGATTATGTCCTCGGTATCGAGGATGTAAAGAGAAAACTCCAAGAAAAGGACCAAGCTTTCGAGATCTTTCTGGTATCTCGGATCCTGGAACATAGCAGCTTTCCAAGTGCCATGCTCCGGGTGCTATTTCCCAAGGAACGATTGAGGAGCATCCTGGATCGGGTAAGTGTCTCTGGACGTTCGGCCAAGAGAAAAGCCCTGGTCAGGGCGCTGCTCCTGGGCGAACCTCTGGAAGGTGAAGAACAATGGATCAGAGGCTAAACTTTGAGGAGGTTTACAAGATCCAGGACGGTGTCCTGGCTACTGTCTCATCCAGCCAAAGCGGCTTCTACCTGACCGGGGGCACCTGTCTCAACAGATTCTACAAGCTCAGACGCCATTCAGACGACTTGGATCTTTTTTGCAACGATAACGAACTCTACAGGGACTATGTCAGAGAGTTTAAGAAAGCTCTTTTATCAGAAGGAATGGGTTTGCTAGTGGAGGTGGACAGCAGAGATTTTGTGCGCATGAAAGTGGAATCAAAGTTGAGAGTAGACCTAGTCAATGATCGCCTACCTTATGTGGGTAGGATCAGAAAGAGCTTGGAAGGATTTCGAATAGACAATTTAGAGAACATCCTGGCTAACAAATTGACGGCTGTGGTGGGCAGGGATGATCCCAAAGATGTCTTCGACATCGTTACCATAACTAGGATAGCGAGGTTTGATTGGAGTACAAGCCTAGGTGCAGCCTTGAGCAAGTCTTACTTTGAAAGGGATTACCTGGTATACAGGCTCAAGACCTTCCCAGTTCATCTGCTGGACCAACTTGCAGTGGTGGATCCAGGCTATTTGAAGGAAACCAAAGAGGCTTTACCTACAATCGTGGAAGACATTTTGCTGGGTCGGGTCAATGAACCCGTTGAGCCTTTGGATATCCCTGGCGAGTGACCGAGTCAGGCTCTTTCATAAGTGACGGGTTTGAAAGCTTTTTTACGGTTGAGAGAAACCATAACGGACACACAGAAGCCTGCCTCTTGGACAAACCACATCAAACCCACGGACCTTTTCAAAAGGTCTTGAGGGGCCCAAGAAGGGAAAGGCTTGCGCGCCGAATAAAGGCCTTACAGGAGCCAAGGCGTGACCCACCGCCCACAAAGAACCATCTCTATCCTAGAAAACATGTCTGATCTTGACTTCCCCTGTCAAATGGTCTTGGGGTGCCTGAGGGATATGCTTTGTTTGTCCTTGAATGGAGACTTGGGAGATTTGAGTAAGAAGATGGCGGGCACTGGAAACACAACAGAGCAGGCATGATGCAGACAGGGGGTTAAAGAGTTGAACTGGCTTTTCATGATGGGTTCACTGGCCACGGGGATGGTTGTGGGAAGTTTTCTCAATGTCTGCATATACAGGCTTCCTAGGCAGGAATCCCTTGTGTACCCTGGATCCCACTGTCCCAAGTGCGGCACACCGGTGAGACCATATGACAACATACCGATTCTCAGCTACCTTCTGCTCAAGGGCCGCTGCAGGAAGTGCAGACAGAGTATAAGCCCCAGATATCCCTTGGTGGAGGCCCTCACAGGAGGGGTGGCCTTGGCCCTGGCAGGCCGTTACGGATGGGCCCCCGAGACCCCGATATTTTTCCTTCTTTGCTGTGGGCTCATAGTGATCAGCTTCATAGATCTGGACCACCAGATAATTCCCAACAGGATCACTTACCCGGGAATCCCGCTGGGGATCCTGGCTTCTTTCCTGATCCCAGGGGTAACCCTTGAGGATTCCCTCCTGGGAATGGCCTTGGGAGGAGGAATCCTCTGGCTGGTAGCCATTGTTTTCCAGTGGGTCCGCAAGAAAGAAGGCATGGGCTTTGGGGACGTTAAGCTCCTGGCAATGATAGGTGCCTTCCTGGGCTGGAAGGCGGTGATTCTGACCCTGGTACTTTCCTCCTTTGTGGGAGCCGTGGTGGGCTACGCTGCCTTGCGCCTGTCTGGAAAGGATGTGAGGGAGCCCATCCCCTTCGGGCCCTTTTTGGCTTTGGGAGCCCTGGTCTATATGCTGGGAGGAGAAGAACTGGTCCAATGGTATTTGACCCTGGGGAAAGCACCGTGATTGGTTCAAGAACAGGCTGGGGAAGTCTTCGTTCGGAGATAGTGGCCAGCGTCACCATTGTGGCGGCTGTGGCCGTGGTCCTGGCGGGGATGCTAATTCTTCAGTCCTTGCATGCCGATGCGGTGAACATGAGGATCCTGGAGCTCCAGCGAACAGGAACTTTTCTGGCTGCAGCACTTCAGAGCCTGGGGACCCGAGAAACTGAGCTTGAGACCCTCAGAACCGAAGGAAAGAAGTTGATAGCCCGCTCTGTGGGGCGGGAAGACATCAGGGTTCTTTGGGTGGACACTACAGGCACCAGGATCTGGGGGGAGGCAGAAGCCCAGGATGAGACGGCAAAGAACGATCTTAAACGGGCTCTGCAATGGGGGATCGAGTCCACACGCCTGAGGGGAGAGGGAGGGCTATGGCCCTTGTGGGGAAGCAGAGACATTGTTTTTGTCCTTCCTGTTCCTTCAGCCCAGGGGAGCCGGGCATTGGGGGTACTCAGGCTGGAGACACCTGCTGAGGGGGCTTGGGAGGCTCTCAAGAGAAGAGGGTGGTTTCTGCCCCTTTACGTGGGCTTGTTGATAGGAGTATTGGTGCTCCTGGGCAGCTATC
The DNA here is from genome assembly GCA_037481695.1 of bacterium. NCBI lineage: Bacteria > bacterium. Next base: position 15,077 of record JBBFLE010000022.1, read on the forward strand.
TGCTTTCCAAGAATGTTGTCAGGCCCCTTAGACGCCTAACCGAGACTTCGGAGAAAATCGCCTCGGGAGACTGCCAGGAGATCTCTTGGGAAGCATATCCGGCCAATGAGGTGGGCAGGCTGGCCCATGCACTCAGAATCATGTCAGAGACTTTGCAGGAAAAACAACTGGCGCTGGAACATAAGGTCCAGGATCTGGAGGCGGCCAACAGGGCTTTGTTGGAAGCACAGCGCGCCTTGGTTCGCTCCGAGAAATTGGCGTGCGTGGGCAGGCTGGCAGCGGGTGTGGCCCACGAGATAGGTAATCCCATTGGGAGCATCCTGGGCTACATGGAGCTGCTTCTGGGGGAGGCCAAAGACGCTACCCACAGGGATTGTCTTCAAAGGGTGAAAGGAGAAGCAGAGCGCATTCAGCGTACGGTCAGGGCATTGGTGGAAGTGGGAAGGCCTACAGACCAGCGCTGGGAGGAGGTGGATTTAAAAAGCACGGTGGATGAGACTCTGGCCGTACTTAAGGCTCATCCTGGGATGAGGGGAGTTCAAATAGAGTGGGAGCCCCCTCAGGAGCCGTACAGGCTGTGGGCCCATCCGGACCAGATCCGACAGGTGTTGCTGAATCTCCTCCTGAATGCCATGGACTCCCTTGGTGGCAAAGGCCGTATAACAGTCAGAGTTGGTGCAGTAGAGCGTCTTCCCAGGGAAGCCGAGCTGGTTCCTGCTCCCAGGCGTCGCTCGGACCCTGCGGATAGAGACTTCAGTGCACTAAGAAAGACCGCCCCCTTGGCCCTGGAAGGGGCCAGGGGTCCTTTTGTTTTCGTACAGGTGGAGGATACGGGCTCGGGAATTCCTTCAGAAGACCTGGAGCACCTGTTCGAACCTTTTTTTACCACCAAGGAGCCGGGCAAGGGCACGGGCCTGGGGCTCACGGTGTGTTTCGGAATAGTTGAGTCTTACGGTGGAAAGATCCAGGTGCAAAGCGAGCCGGGCAAGGGAAGTATTTTCACTGTTTTTTTTCCTGTGGGGAGGAGAGAAAATTTCTCAGGTTGCAGCAACTTGATATAGAATAAGGGAAAAGATCCGGGGCGATCACATGGGGTGAGTGCCGATTTCTACAGAAAGATAGAGTTGCTGGAGCCGAGAGTCAGGGAAGCTTTTCTAGCCCTTGCCGAACACCTGGAGAGCATCCAGCGCACCGAGTTGCACATGAAGGCCATCTCTGCCGGGATGGAGAGGCTTGCCAATGCCCAGGCGGACACCGAGGCCAGGGTAGGCCGGCTGGAAGCGGCCCTGGAGAGGTTGGCCCAGGCCCAGGCCCAGACAGAGGAGCGTATGGCACGCCTGGAAACGGCCCTTGAGCAGCTCGCCCAGGCTCAAGCCAGGACCGAGGAGAGGGTAGGCAGGCTGGAAGTGGCCTTACAGGAGCTGGCCCAGGCTCAGGCGAGGACGGAGAAGAGGCTCGAAGAGCTTGCCCAGGCCCAAGCAAGAACCGAGAAAAGGCTCGAGGAACTTGCCCAAGCTCAAGCCAGGACCGAGGAGAGGGTGGGCAGGCTGGAAGTGGCCTTACAGGAGTTGGCCCAGGCTCAGGCGAGGACGGAGAAGAGGCTCGAGGAGCTTGCTCAAGCCCAGGCCAGGACGGAGAGGAGGCTTGAAGAGCTCGCGCAAGCCCAGGCAAGAACCGAGAAGAGGCTCGAAGAGCTGGCCCAAGCCCAGGCAAGAACCGAGAAGAGGCTCGAAGAGCTTGCTCAGGCTCAAGCCAGGACCGAGAGACGGCTCGAGAAGCTCATCGGCGAGCACGGAGAGACAAGAAAACAGCTGGGCGGGCTTTCCGCGGCAGTGGGGTACGGCCTGGAAGACAGGGCCTTCAAGGCTCTTCCTGATTTGTTGCGCCGTGACTACGGCCTGGAGGTCTTGGAGCGTCTTCGCAGGGGCTACTTGCGAGACAATGAGGGAGAAATGCTGGAGGTGAACATCCTGGGCAAAGCCAGGAGAGATGGCCGTGAAATCCTCATAGTGGGGGAGGCCAAGAGCCAGCTTTCCAAGGAAGAAGTCAACAGGTTCCTGCGTCGCAAACTGGCCAGACTAAAGGGAATCGGACCAGAGCTTTTTCCTGTGTTGGTAACCTATATGACAACCTCAGCAGGAGTGGAGGAGTATGTGAAGGAAAAGGGGCTGGCCCTCTACTACTCCTTCGATTTTTGAGGGCAAGAAGCAAGCTATTCGGTAGTGGACATAAGAGACCCTTTTCCCGGGTGCATGGGCACCTGGTGAGTCGGGTCCCAGATTTTTTTTCCTTGGGCCCGGCCTGCCTGCAAGGTGTAAGAGCACAGGGTGGGCTACCTGCTGACATGTCTCAAGACTCCAAGCACATATTGGTTGTGGACGACGAAGAGAACATGCGCCACATGCTCTCCCTGTTGCTGGCCCGGGAGGGCTATAGGGTTAGTACTGCAGAGCATGGGGCCCAGGCCCTGCAAGTCTTGATGACCGATCCCGCGGACATAGTGCTTTGCGATCTAAAGATGCCAGTCATGGACGGCATGGAGTTTCTGGAGGCCTGCCAGGGCAGAGGACTGGAGCCAACCCTGATAGTAATGTCCGCCTACGGAACCTTGGAGACTGCCCTGGAGGCCATGAAAAAAGGTGCTTACGACTATGTTCAGAAACCCTTCAAGCCGGACGAGGTCATTCTCACCATCAGAAAGGCTGAGGAAAGGGAGCGTTTAAGAAAGGAAAATCTGCAGCTACGGGAGGAGCTGGCCCGCCAGTCCCGTTACGGAGACATTGTGGGGCAAAGCCAAGCTATGATGGAGATCTTTTCCACCATAGAGAAGGTGGCTGCTTTTCCCATAACCGTTCTTATCCTGGGTGAAAGCGGCACCGGAAAGGAGCTCATTGCCAGGGCGATCCACAAAAAGAGCCCCCGTGCGTGCGAACCTTTCTTGGCTCTCAATTGCGGAGCGGTCCCCCAGTCCCTCATGGAGAGCGAGCTATTCGGCCATGTAAAGGGCGCCTTCACGGATGCTGTGCAGGAAAGAAAAGGCTTGTTTGTGGCGGCGGACAAAGGGACTCTCTTGTTGGATGAGGTGGGAGAACTTCCCAGGGAGCTACAGGTAAAGCTCCTCAGGGTGCTGCAGGACCAGGAGGTAAGACCCGTGGGGGGCACAAAGAGCCAGAAGGTGAATGTCAGAATCCTTGCCGCCACCTCTCGAGATCTGGAACAGGATGTGCGCCAAGGCCGTTTCCGCGAGGATCTTTTCTACAGGCTCAATGTTGTGACCATCAGGGTTCCTTCCCTCAGGGAACGGGTGGAGGATATACCTCTGCTGGTGGAACACTTCATCTCCAGGTTCCGCCTCAAGTTGAGGGTGCAAGTGGAGGGGATCACCCTGAGGGCTCTTTCCACTTTGACGCGTTACTGGTGGCCTGGAAACGTAAGAGAACTGGAAAACGTGGTGGAAAGGGCCATGGTACTTTGCGATTCGAGGCGCATAGATCTGCCGGATCTTCCTCAGCGGATAAGGGATCTGGCCGAGGGCAAGGCATCCCCGTCCAAGGCAGATCTGAGACTTCGCCCCAGATTGAGAAACCTGGAAAGAGAACTCATCCAGGAGGCCCTGGAGAGGACAGGCGGGAATCGCACGCAGGCAGCCAAGCTCCTGGGCATCACACACAGAGCGCTCATGTACAAGCTGAGGGAAACCTTTGAGGGGGAAGGAGGTGAGATGTAGTTTTCTCCACGAACCCGACCTGGTGGAATCTCTCGAGAAGCACCCGATTACAAGATCTTTCTTTGCTTTAACCAGGAAAGGGACTGTTTCCCCAAAGAAGCCAAAAGTCCAATACTATGAAATTGCTTTCATAGTCGGAATAATCTTTCATAGTGAGAGTGAGTCTGGGTCCGGACAGCAAGCCTGAAATCCCTTGGAATCACAAGACCTTGTCCCAAAAGGGGGTGCGGCATGGTTATTGCATGGTTCAAAGGGCAGGGTTGGGGCTCCCCAAAGATCCGGCTTCAAACCAAGGGGAGTCCAGGAGGCTTCACCCTGGTGGAGCTGATAATAGTCGTAGCCATCATAGGGATTGCAGCGGCCATAGGCATTCCCAACTGGGTGGCAGGGAAGCCCTTGAGGGAGCTGAAGGGAGCTGCCAGGCAAGTGTTCGGAGAATTCATGAGGGCAAAAGGCAGGGCCATGTCTACCATGCAGGCGCATTGTGTGGAGTTTGACGAGGGCCTCAGAAGCCTAAGGCTCATGGAAGGGGGGCCCGGATGTATCAAGGCAGGGACCGATATGTGCGCATGGACACCGGCCCAGGATGTGCCTGCCTGGTTTTTGCCTGGGAACATACAGGTGGTGGACACCCCCTTCGGTGATCGCCGAGCTGTCTTTAATGTGGACGGCACAGCGGAATCCGGCAGAGTGACCCTTCAGAACTCAAGAGGAGATCGTTACCGTGTCATAGTGCACTGGACCGGAAGGGTCAGAATAGCCAAGGGGTCTTAATCGGAAGGGTTTAGACATGAAAGCAAAGGGCAATAGAGGATTCACTCTGATAGAGCTCATGGTGGTTGTGGCAATAATTGGGATCGTAGGTGCCATAGGGATCCCCAACTGGATCGCTGGAAAGCCTGTGAGGGAACTGAAGAAGACTTCCAGAGACATCTTCGGGGAGTTCAACAGGGCCAAGGCGAGAGCCGTTTCCACCATGCGGGCCCACAGGGTGGTCTTTGCCGCTGACGGCCGCAGCTTCAGAATTCAAGAGGGTGCGCCTGGCTGCGTAAGAGCCGTCCAGGATGCCGACTGTACCTGGAACAACATAACCGAGTTGCAACCTCATATACTACCCTCTACGGTGAGCATACAGGGCACACCCTTTGAAGACAGAAGCGTGATTTTCAATGTGGACGGCACAGCATCCGTGCCATCCACGGTGGCCAATCAGTGTGTTGAACTTCGTTCCAGCAACGGGGCTGGATACAGAGTCCGGGTCACCACAACGGGAAAGGTTTCTTTGGAGAAAATGTGATGAACAAAGCGTCTGTATCAAGATCGGCAGGCTTCACGCTTTTGGAAGTGACAGTGGCCCTTTTCATCATTGCAGTGGCGCTTCTGGCCATGGCCAAGATGCAGACCCGCTCCATAGAGGCTGCAGAGTACAGTGGCCGAATGGCGGTTGCCCTTAGACTTGCCCAGGACGTCATAGAGCAGATCCAGAGCAATCCTTTTGCCAGCGCTGCAAGCAGCACATCCCCACAGGTTTGCCCTGGGGGGGCCGTACAGATGGGGATCAGCTGCCCTCAGCTCCTGGATACGGAAGGGCGGCTCGGAAACTTCACCCGCACCTGGACCGTAACCGAAACAGCGGCATGGCCAGGGGTGACTCAGACCAACATAAGACAGGTTGAAGTCTTGGTCACTTGGGGGCAAAGGCAGGTTCGGCTCACGAGTCTCCTGACTCAATAAGAGGCCTTCGACATAGGCGGCAAACGCCTTTCGGAACTGAGAGGTCAGACTAATGGTCGGTGGAGATTGTAGAGGCCGCGAGGTGGATGGTTTCAAATGTGCCGGCGGATTCACTCTGGTGGAGGTAATGCTGGCAATGGTCATAACGGCCCTTCTCGTGGCCGGGATATACAGCCTTTTCGGTTCCCAGGAAAAATCCCAGGTTTTGGTGGATCAGATGGCAGAGATGAACCAGGATCTAAGGGTGGCTGCCACAATGATAACCAGGGACATGAGAATGGCCGGATACCACCTTGAAAACGCACAGGCCACATCAGGCGTCAATCCCATAACAGGAGAAGACGGACCTGTAAATGCCATAGAGGTCATAAACGGGTCTTCTGGAGCGCCGGATGTTCTGGTTGTGATGTATGGTGACTCGAACATGGTGACCACTATCACATCTCCCATGCCTAGCCCCAGCTCGGAGCTGAACGTCAGTGCAGTGTGCGCCCCAGGAGCATCCGGCGTGGCAACCGAGTGCGGCTCAGGAGGCCAGAGGCGCTGCTTCTGCGAACACGATCTTGTATTGATAACAGACGGAGCAAACTCGAGTGTCTTCTGCGTTACGCAAGTGCAAGCGGCCAGTCTGAAGCTACAGCACAATCCAGGTGAGGGAGACCCATGTGGGCAGTATAACGATCCGGGAGGACATGGGACTTTCCCTGGGTACGGGTCCGGCTCCAGGGTCATGAGATTGACAAGGAAACGCTATGAAGTAGATCTAAGCGATGCCAGCCGTCCTGTGTTGCGCGTGACAGAGGGGGTGGGCCTCAACGGGGCCCAGCCTCTGGTTGATTATATAGAAGACCTTCAGGTGGACCATAACGATGATCCGAACGACGATGTTCTCCCGAACCAGCGTTCCTACACCGTCACATTGACCGCCAGGACCAGAAAGCCGCTTCCAGGAATAGGGGGAATCAGGAGAAGAAGCATCACAGAGACCGTGAGAATAAGGAATATCCCATGAACCCGGACATGACTTGCAATGAGGCTGGAAACTCGGGTGGAGACTCTGAAATGAACCCGGGCATCTCGAACAAACAGGAATGGCAATGGAGGGGGGAGAGGGGGGCTGCCCTGGTGGTAGCCCTCATGGTCATGGTGATATGTGCCTTGCTGGGGGCTGCTTCCATACTAACCAGCAATACCGACATTCAGATCTCCATGAATGAAAGAGTCTACCATGAAGCCCTCATGAATGCGGATGCGGGAGTGCAGTGGCTTCGCACCCAAGACCTGGAAGAGATGTCCGGCTTCGCCAACATGGATGCCACTAATGCAGCGCTTGCAGCGGTAGGAGAGGCCACTGGAATTCGCTTTCAGATACCCCAGCCTCCCCAGTTTGTTTGGAATGACCCCAGAGCCGGCAATGCGGCTGTTTACAGGGTTAGATCACAAGGCCAGGACAGAAACGGTAGAGGGCAGGTGGTTGTTGAGGCCGAGATCCGCGTGGCTTTTCAGGAAGGAGAGGTCAGATCCGAAGGCCCTCCGGGATACGCCGGTTCCAACTGAGGAATTGGACCAGATTCGGCGCAAGGAGGTTTTTTGATGACACACAAGGCCAAGCTCTTTCTAGCGTCCTTGATCTTGATTCTTGCAAACATGCAGGCCATGGCCGAGGAGCCCCCTTTTTTCAGGGCTGAGCCTCAATACCCCAACGTGTTCATAATCTTCGACAACTCTGACTCCATGCAGGATGTTCCTTATCTTACAACAACGGGGGTCTCTGTCCGGCCTTCGGGAAGGCAATGGCGAGAAAACGTGGTCCTGGATTCTGGGGGTAGGGTGCAACTTGATGCCAGCGGAAACCCCACGTGGCAAAATGTCACATGGCCAGATTCTTTACCCGACTTTGACGAAAACGCCAATCCCACCAGGCTGGCAGACGGCGGCAACCATCCATCCAGCAAGCTTTACCAGGCCAAGATGGCCTTGAACGTCATCCTCAACAACTTGACCGACGTAAACCTTGGATTCGCAACATATCTGAGCCAGCGGGACCCCAAGGTGGTAGCCCGCTATTACAGGATAGTGCCAGCATCAGGTGGCACCACAACCCCGATTCGCTGGGAGGTTTTGGAGAGGGCCACCAGTCCCAGCACGAGTACCCAGACGGTCTACAGTTCAAGTCCGGACTCCTTCATTTTTTGCAGCAATACTTATACGGGCATGACTGTGGGCCAGACCTTCAGTGTGCCTCGCACATGTGCCCAGAGTTCCCCGCCTGATCCCACGGCCTGTTCTCTAAGAAGTGAGATGATAACTTATACCATAACAGAGGCAGCGGTGCCCGAGTACAGGGACGGAAGCATATATAGGTACAGGTGGAGATTTACAGCGCCCTACTACCAGTACCGCATCGCCACCATAAACGACGCTTCTGACACCTATGACCCATCGGTTGCCGCAGACGATGTCTGGAAAACAAGTTATCCACCCACAGGAGGACCCAACAACCTGCCGCCCCCTACCAGCGGGTGGACCCGTGTCACGAGTGGTTCAAGCTGTAGACTCTGGAGAAAGCGTCCTGAGGTCACAAGCGGAGGCACCCCCGAGTATTACACCACCACCTGGATAGAGACCTCAGGGAACTGGAGCGTTACGAACCCCGAGCAGGCCGGGTACATAAACAGAGAAACCATGGAGGTGACTCCAAAACCCACTGACGGATCATGGACGCTGGTCCCGGAGGGCGGACTTCGTGGAGTGGTATGCAACACATCAGGAGGAATATGCGACATTCTTCCTGCCAGGTACAGATCAGACACCATATGGTATCCAGGAAGATCCACGACTACACGGCCCCATGCTTGGAGCTACGTGAAGAAGACCACCAATCCATCCGGGGACTGGCCCCTGACAGGCCAGCTTCCTGTGGGCGAGCCCGACTCTCCTCCCTACTTTTACCCGGCCGATGTGGGAAACGATGACTCCAACTGGCTTGGAGATGACCATCTGGTGTTCGTGAATCTTCCTGTGGGCAATGACACCACCATGGCCAACAAAGAGGCCATCCGTAGATACGTGTCCCTCGAGAGGTACTCCAGTCATCCGAGATATACGAGCTATGACTATACCATGATGCCTTTCACCTCATCTGTGGCCGTCAACACCAGCAGAGCAGAGAGTTGGCCATCAGGTGGGGGAGGGAAGGAGACTCCTGTTGCTGCAACGCTCAGGTGGGCCAAGAGGTACTATGAGAGTTACATGAGACAGGATGCCCAGAGCCTGATCCGTTGCAGGCAGAACTTCATCATCTTCTTGACTGACGGGCTGGATACCTGCGACTGTGATCCTGGGGCGGGGGGGGCTGAATACCAAGCTTGCCTCATCGATCCCAACAACCCCAACTCTCCGGTGAGGGCAGCCTTGGATCTGCGTAACATTGTAATAGGTGAAGATATTTATGAGGTAAAAACCTATGTCATAGGATTTGGCCTTGACCCTTCACAGGCCAGTTCTCTCAATAATCTGGCGCAGGCCGGAGGTACAGAGAGAGCCCGTTTTGCCCAGGATGCCGAAGAACTGGCCCAAGAGCTTAGCGCCATTTTCCAAGAGATAGGCTCCAATTTCTACACCCGGTCTGATTTGACCATCTCCAGGGAAGGGGATCGCATCTACATGGCCTATTTCGAGTACCCCGGCTGGAGGGGGCATCTGGCCAAGTTCAGCGTGGATCCCGAAAGTGGTGCAGTGGAAAGGTGTGACACAGACGACACAACCTGTTCGGAGTGGGGGGGCACGGGTGATGCGGGCTCGGCCCTCAATGACCAAACCTCCAGGACCGTTTACACCACGGTAGAGGACGGGGCCAACCCCACAAGAATTGCTTTCAGCAATGAAAATGTTTCAACGCTTAAACCCCAGCTTCTTGCCACCACGGACGACATAGATGCAAACGGCACACCTTACCAGGATGCAGACGCCCTGGCCGTCATAGGTTTCATCTTGGATCCAGGGTTTGCCGGAGGAATATATGCCGGCACCAGGGACCCCTCTTGGAAACTGGCCGATCTTTACCACACAAGGCCTGTGGTTGTGGGCAAGCCGCCTTTTAACTTCACCTTCAACGATTACCCAACATTCAAGTCCACGTACGCAGAGAGGGATACCACCGTTTATGTGGGCAGCAACGGCGGTATGCTCCACGCCTTCAGGGCCCGCTACTACGCCGAGTGTGACAGCGCCCATTCAGGGACTGAACTTTGCGATGACAGCGGGGAGGAAAGGTGGGCGTACATACCCAAGATGGCTCTTCCCAACTTGAAGAACTTGAGGGTCGAGCACCAGTTCTATGTGGATTCTCCGCCTACAGTTTCAGATATTTACGCAAGCGGCGGGGGTTCCACGGTCTTTTCCAATCCAGGATGGTACACTGTGCTCGTAAGCGGCATGAGGGAAGGAGGCAGGGGATACTTTGCCCTGGATGTGACAGACCCGTCTGATCCTAAGATTCTCTGGGAGTTCACAGATAATCATGGTGACAACAACATGGGCTATACATGGTCGGTCCCGGCCATAGGAAGGGTGAAGGTGGGAAACAGCGACAAATGGGTGGCCATAGTGGGAGGAGGATGGACAGACCCCGGAGTTTCCGCCAACAACAATGTGGGTAACCGCCTTTACATGATAGACATAGAGACCGGCCAGCTTCTCAGAAGCGGTGCAAACTACGCGGAGTGGACCATAGGAGGGCCCACCAACAAAGTTCCATCCACCATCCGGGCCGTGGACATGGACGGAAACGGTTACATAGAAAAAATCTACTTTGGAGATACCTCAGGGGTCATGTGGAAAATGGACCTGACCGACACAGACATGGGAAACTGGACTCCCTGCAAGCTCTTTGATCCGGCAGCCCCACAGTGGCATACAGCCATCGGCTCTCCGCCGAGTCTTACTGCCAGGCCTATTTTTTACCCGCCTGCAGTGGCAAGAGGAGACAGCGGATATAACCTCGTTTTCTTCGGCACAGGTGACGAGATGCATCCCACAACCACAAACACCCAGGATTATTTCTTCGAGGTTGAAGACAGGGGGACTTTGGTTTCTGGGAGTCCTGCCACCTGTACCGGAAGAATAAACTGGGTCATTGAACTGCCATTGGGCGAGAAGGTGCTGGCCAGACCTTCGGTATTCAACAGGGTCGTGTATTTTACATCCTACTCGCCCTCTGGCCAGTGTGGGGCAGGCACCGGGTACCTCTGGGGTGTGACTATGTCCGAGGGCGTGGACAGCACAGAAGGGGGCCAGGCCGGGCTGGTATACGACTCAGCAGGCAACGAACTTCCCACTCCCATCATGAAAAGGGAGATCGGAGCTGGGGTGCCCACTGCTCCTCTTGTGACAAATGGAAATGTTTATGTGACTACCAGCAACCTGCCCCGTAATCCCCTGGAGGGGGAACCCCCCATCGTGCGCCAGAGGGTGCCTGGGCTGGGAGGTGCCATAAGGGGTTGGAGGGAGGTGTTCTAGCCTAATTGTCGGCCACATGGACGGCTGAGGGGGCACTTTATCCTAGAGTGAGCTCTTTCATGGCCGGGTTGAATTCGGGAGGGGGTTAGCCCCTCCCGTTTTTGTTTTTTGGCCCAAGCCCTCTTGAACCTAAATGCGCAGGAACTTCTCCGGTTGCGGCCCCTGAGGTCAGAGCTCCAGGCGAATGAATGAGGCCTGACAGACAAAAACGGCCCGCTGGCAAGGCGGGCTTTTTTTGGGGGTAGAAGTGAGGCTCAGGGCAGATTCAGATCCGAAGGTTCAAAGCCGGGTATGTTCTCCACCAGATAGACTTTGATCTTCTTCTTTAGCCTCTCTTCCAGCTGCCGTACCCTTTCCCTGGAGATACCCCACTTGCTGCCTATCTCCTGAAGCGTCACAGGAGTTTCGGCCAGAAGCCTGTTGTCCAGGATGTCCCTTTCTTTGTCGTTGAGTTGCTCTCTTATTTCACGCAGCTTTTGGTGGACCTGCTCTCTTAGCTGAGCGTCGGCCAGAAGGGTTTCGGAGCTTTGCTCCTGGGAGGCCAAAAAGTCCTTCTGGGTATAGCGGGAGCCCTCCTCCAGTGGTGTGTCTAGGGAGTACTCCCAGCTACCCATCCTCTGGTCCATCTCGATGACCTCATCCTCCCTCACCTCCAGCTTTTCGGCTATGAGACGGGGGGCGGGCTCAAAACCCAGACTGTCCAGCCTGTCTTTTTCCTTTTTGAGATTGAAGAAAAGCTTTCTTTGGGCCTGGGTGGTCCCTATTTTTATCAGACGCCAGTTGTCCAAAATGAACTTCAGGATGTATGCCTTGATCCAGTAAGAAGCATAAGAGGAGAGCTTCACCCCCCTGTATGGGTCGAATTTTCGCACAGCCTGCATGAGTCCCACGTTTCCCTCCTGGATCAGATCCAGAAGGCTTATCATCCAGTTCTTGTGGAACTCCATGGCGATCTTTACCACAAGCCTAAGATTGGACGTGATCAACTGGTAAGCGGCCAGCTTGTCACCATGTTGCTTGTAACGAATGGCAAGCTCCTGTTCCTCCTCACGGGAAAGAAGCGGATATTTTTGAATCTCCTGCAGATAAACCCTAAGAGGGTCATATTCCACCAACGCCCCATCCTCGGGGCGCACCACAAGATCCTCTTCCAGCTCCAAGGAGGGTTCCTCCTCCTGGGATTCCTGAACTTGAGATTCAAGAGGCTGCAAAACCTGGTCTTCTGCTTCCTGTATCATTGCTTTGACCTGTGCCTCAGAAGAGTTCCAGCTATTTCTTGGACTATAGCAGAGACCAGGCTCGGGTGTCAAAAGAATGGATATGCCATGGTTTTGATGCGCCAGGTGATCCAATGAACCTGCCTGCCTCCTCTCTTATGGCAACCCCCGTTTTCAGGCCAAACAAACCGAAACCTTTTCAGTTTCCCAACCAGCTCAATTTCCTAAGCGCCCTGGCCTCTATCTGACGTATCCTCTCTTTGGTCAGGCTGAAGAGCTGGCCTACCTCTTCCAGGGTGTGGGAGCTGCAAAGATCAATTCCGTATCTTAGCCTCAATATCACCTCGTCCCTCAAGGGGAGACTCTGCATGGCACCGCGCAGTTTCTTCTTTAGATCTTCCTGAATAATCCTTTGCTCAGGAAGAGGTTCGTTCTCCTCTGGTGTAACCTCCTGCAGGTCCATACCGTCTTCTGTCATGGGAGCATCCAGAGATATGGGCTCCTTCATCACCTCGCGCAGCATCGCCAATTCTGGATGTTCTTCCATGGGCTCAAAACCAAGGCCCTCTTCTTCTGTGGCCAGGCTCTCTTCTTCTGCTGCTAGGCTTTGCTCCCGCTGAACTCCACGAACATATTGCTGATATTTTTCCACCATGTGAGTGGGGATGCGTATGAGCTTTCCATGTTGCTGAATGGCTCTGAGCATGGCCTGCCTAATCCACCAGGTGGCGTACGTGCTGAATCGGTAACCCAATCTGTAATCAAACTTCTCCACGGCCCTTATGAGCCCTATGTTGCCCTCCTGAACTAGGTCCTGAATGGAAAGCCCTCTGCCCTGGTATCTGTTGGCCAGGAAGACCACCAGTCTCAAATTGGAGGTGATGAGCTTTTGCTTTATCTCTGCGGCCTCCCTCTCCAGAGCTGCTCTTTGTCTTTCAAGGCCAGAGTCCTCTTTCTTTTCCATTTGGCCAAGCAAAGCCTGGATTTCCTCCAATCTGCGGAAAAGCTCCATGCTCTGGGCGTGTGGAAGAAGAGGCACCCCGTTGACCTCCCTCATGTATTGCTGGAGACTGTAAGCAGAGGTGGCTGAGTCTTGCTGCAAGATACCAAGGCCTACTTCAGAGGCTTCTGTAGAACTATCTTCCCAAGCCTCCAGGCTCTCCAGCTCCGTCAATGTCTCTGCCATCAGAGTGCTTTTCATTTTTCGGCCTCCCGGGGTCCAGATTACCTTTCTCTCACCCCACTAATTAGACGTCTCAGAGATCCCCAGGATTCGGATAACAAAAATCATCTTTCCCGTTAGTGATCCAAAAGCAGATCATGGGTCCGGACAGTCGGCCTGGAGGCTTGAGTCCCAAGACTACGAGAACGTTTGGAACTTCATGTGCCCTGTGTCTTGTTGGGGGAGGCTTTTTCCCTGGACTTAGTCGTTGGATTCTTTGGGTCGGGCAGGATCATCCCAGTTCTGCCATCATGTGGCTCAGAAGAAGCCGGGCCCTATGGCGGAAGGTGTGGCGCGAGAGTACCTCTTTTCGGGCCAGATATGCCATCTGGGAGGCCTTGGCCGGGAAGTCAAGGCAGCGCCTTTTGGCCTCCAGGGCCTCATCCAGACTGCGAAAAGCCAGAACCCTATCTGGACCTCCCAGAATTTCTTCCAACTCGGGAGACCATTCGGCCACAATGGGGCGGCCGCACAGGGAAGCATCAAAGATTCTCTGGGATAGCCCCCCATGTGATTGAGGCTGTCGCAATTCCAGGACAAGAGAGCCATTTAGGTACACTTCTCTAAGCTGCGGCCCGTACCTAACGGGGCCGAGGTAGGGCACCTCCTTGAGCAACCCGGCCCAGCGCGGATCTCCGAACAAGGCTCCCTGGGGTCCAAGCACCTTTTCCACCACCTCCACCCTTTTCATCCTGCCTGCTTTGTGAAGGCAGCTTTTCACCCAGAGCCGCCAAAGCGGGTCCCTTCTGACTTGCTCCTGAGGCTTTCCTCCCAAAAACTCAGCCTGCTGCCATGCCATCTCCTCCATGGGGATCTCCATGTGAGTCTTGTGGATGCTCCAGAGAGCCTGGGCCGCATCCTGTATGTGCGGGCATGTTCTGGCAACCTCTTCCAGAAATGGATTGGGATGACAGGTTGAACCCACAAAGACCCCTCCTGGAAAGCGCCATTGCTCCGGCCGCCTTTGGGGATGAAAAACCGAGGGATCCGAGGCCAAGGGCAGGTGTGTCACAGGCAAAGGCCCATGGTGGGAAAAGAGCATGGAGAGGGCCCTGTCCCAACAAAATGCCAGGGTCCAGTTGGGATCGCAGGAGTCCGGAAAACCATAACCCTCTGGGTGATCCAGAAACCAGAAAACCCAGGGGATGGCCATGGTGCCCTGGAGATCCCTCAGGTGTTGAGCAAACTTCGGGTCTGCCCCCATATCCAGGGCCAAGACCGCCTCGGGCTCTCTCCTCTTGGGCCAAAGGCAAACAAGACCCGGAGATTCCATTGCGTCTTTGACAGAAATCTCCTCAACCAATACTCCCAGTTGCCTGAAGCTGTTTACCAGGGATGAATGGATGGAGGGAAGCACCAGTCCCTCGGGTCTTAATGCCAACAATCTAACCCGGTAACACCTAGGCAATAGCCTGATCCCGGCTGAAAAAGGCATGCAGCCGGGGCCTCAAAAGCCCCGGCCTTTTTCTTCGAGGCGGGCCGTATCAGCTCTCTTTGGACTGCTGGAGCTTGTCCTTGATCTCATCTATCCCGATATAGATGGCCAAGGCCCCTCCCAAGACCAAAACCAGGGGAACCGCACCGGCCAAAAGTTGGACAAAGTAACTCCACCAAACAACCAAGAGGACCACTCCCAAGATGGTAGCCACTATGCCGCCCACCAATGCCGCCATTTCTCATCCTCCTTTCCTACGCACCGAGTGTTTGACCTCTCCCGGAAAAAGACCAATTACGGCTATTCTAACGAGCCCCGGACAAATTGCAAGATCAGAATCCAAAAAAGAAACGGCTATGAGGCTATGGGCCTGGCATGGGCTTGAGGGAAGGGCTCTGAAAAATGCCAAGCTCAAACAAGGCAAGCCATATGGACAGGTTGGATATTGACTTTTGGACTCACTTGAAGTAAGTGATAAGAACTATTTGATAGATTAGGAGATTTTGTTTTGGATAGCATGTGGGCTTCGTGGAGGAGGGCTTTGCAGGCCGCTTCTTGTGCCGGTGGCTGGGCCTGGTGTTTTTTTCTGGGGATTTTCTTGCTGCTTTGGCCCCAATGGGCCATGGGGGAGGCCAGGGTGTTGGGGATTCGTAGCTGGTCTTCCCCATCATGCACCAGAGTGGTGGTGGATCTCTCTGAGGAGGTGAGCTTCAAGGAAGCCCTCGGGGAAAGGGAAGCCGAGTTGGTGTTGGAGTTCAAGGCGGTGTTAGCCCGCATGGAACCAGTGCAGAAAATTCAAGACAGCCTGGTGGCCGGGGTGACACTCAGCAGCACCGGCAATGGTACGGTCCTGCTTAAGCTCAGGAAAAAGAATCCTTCGTTTCGTCACACAGCCTTTCTGCTGCCTAGGGTAGATGGGCGGCCGGTGCGCCTGGTGGTGGACATTGAGAATCCTTCTGCCGGAAGAATGTTGCAGGAGAAAAGAAAGGCAATCCAGACAGAGAAGGGTGCCAAGGCCAAGGTGGTGGTCATAGACGCAGGACACGGCGGAGAGGACCCGGGGGCTGTGGGCTTTCGGGGCACTTACGAAAAACACGTTGTTCTTGCCATAGCCAAGGGGCTACAAGAGAGGCTCAACCAATCCAGGGGTGTCAGGGCATTTCTCACCAGGACAGGTGACTACTTCTTGGGCCTTCGCCAAAGGGTGGACATGGCAAAGGAGTACGGTGCGGATCTTTTCATCAGCATACATGCTGACTCATCTCCCAATTCTTCCACAAGAGGAGCATCTGCTTACTGCCTCTCTCTCACAGGAGCCACAGACGAGGCTGCCAGGATTTTGGCCGAAAAAGAGAACTCCTCTGATCTCATAGGTGGTGTCAAGCTAAGCGCAGACCACGACCTCAATACAATACTGGTGGACATGGTCCAGACACAAACCATAAACGACAGCTTGAGGCTGGGGGGGCTGGTGTTGGGTTCTCTCCAGACAATTCAAGATCTCAAGTTTTCCAGCCCCAAACAGGCTGGTTTCAGAGTGCTCAGGGCCCCGGATGTGCCATCGGTTCTGGTGGAGGTGGGGTTCCTGAGTAATCCGGAAGAGGAAGCCAGGCTCAAGAATCCCACTTTCCAGGCCCGGCTCGCCCAGGCCATGGCAGAGGCTGTATGTAGGTTCCTGGGCATGGATGCGGCTCAGCCCTTCTTGGTAAAAGAATCGTTGAAAGAGCAGCCCAAGTCCTTGTCTTCAAAGGAAAGCAAGCTACGCGCTCCCAAAAAGGAGCACGTGGTCCAGCCCGGCCAGACCCTCTCGGCCATCGCCACCATGTACAATACCAGTGTTCGTGAGCTCAAGTCCCTGAATCACATCCAGGAGCCTTCCCTGCTTCGCCCCGGACAAAGAATCGCCATTCCATGATGCCACGGGGAGTTTCCTCTCATCACCAGGGCTCAAGAAATCTAAACCTTTGTCTGGAGTCCAGGCGATGCAGGCCCGCTTCTTTGGCCGCATGAAGGGCCTCCGTGAACTCCTGTGGGGAAATTCTTCGTGAAAGATCTGGTTGTGAATGAGATTCCCCGCATGGCCGCCACTGGTCCATGACATTGATGTATGTGTTTGTGGAAATCTCCCGGGCAAGAAATTCCATCACCTCCTTGGTTTGGGACAAATCGTTGGGCATGACAAGGTGTCTCACCAAAAGGCCCCGTACGGCTAAGCCCCTTTGATCCAAAACCAGGTCCCCTACCTGGCGGTGCATCTCTCTTATGGCATCTTTTACCACCTGAGGATAATCAGGAGCCCGACAAAGCCTTTGGGCCACCGAGGCATCCAAAAACTTGATATCGGGCATATATATGTCCACCACCCCTTCCAGAAGCCTAAGAGTTTCAAGACGATCATAACCTCCGGTGTTGTAGACCAGAGGCACCTTCAATCCCAGCTCCACTGCCAGGGGCAGGGCCTCCAATATTTGGGCAACCACGTGGGAAGGGGTGACAAAATTTATGTTGTGGCACCCCCGATCTTGAAGCTGTACCATCATACGAGCCAGCACCTGTGGGCTCACCTCTTCCCCCAGACCCTGGTGGCTGATCTCGTAATTCTGGCAGAAGATGCAAAGGAGATTGCAATGGGTAAAGAAGATGGTTCCCGACCCCCCTACCCCCACCAAAGGAGCCTCTTCCCCGAAATGGGGGTTGTAGCTCGATACAACCGCCCTTTGGCCCGTGCGGCAAAAACCCCTTTGGCCAGCTGTCCTGTCCACCTTGCACATTCGAGGGCACATCTGGCACGAACCAAGGGCCTCTTTGGCTTGCCTAGCCTTCTGCTGAAGAATACCCTTGCGGTAAAGCTCAATGTACCCAGGCTCCATGCTGCCTCGACCTCCCATGCTGCCTCTACAAATCCAAACCTCCCACAGTGATCATACCTCAAAAACAGAACAATCCCCAGTAAGATAAGGCCTCTCGCAAAGTTGGATCCCCCTTTATGCTTTTTTCTGACTCGGCTTCCCCGGCTCGGATGACTGAGAATCTCTGCCTTGATCCAAAGTTGTAAATCTTGGCATAGGAGCCCTGGCATGGGTATGTTCTCTTGCCAGGGCTGAAAAACCAGATCCCTTTTTTGACAGGAAAAGGCCTTGGCCCAAGGGATCTGGGATGAAGGGTTTTTCGTGTCTTGTTGACTGCGAACCAGCATTTGATCTAATGTCTTGGGAGACCACGGGGTTGTCCGCCCGGGGTCAACTGCAAAAAAAAGAAGGAGGTAAAAGGCCTTGCTGGATGCACATCAGAATTCCTGGAACGAAAAGGTGGCTCGCAAGATCATAGCCGAGCTGGAAAAGCGCCGCATGGAAGGCAGCTATGCTCCCAGTGCAGCTCAGGCCCGCAAGGAGATCCTGGCAATGATTCCAGAGGGATCCTCGGTATACAGGTGCGGATCCATGACCCTTGTGTCCATGGGATTTTGGGAGGAAGTGGCCAAGATTCCTGGAGTTAGACTGATAGACCCCTTTGAACCCGGTCTCTCTCCGGAAGAATCGCTGGAGAGAAGAAGACAGGGGCTCCTGGCAGACATACTCGTGACCAGTTCCAATGCCGTGACCCTGGATGGAAAGCTGGTGAACCTAGATGGAATGGGAAACAGGGTGGCTGCCATGATCTTCGGGCCCAAGAAGGTGATCCTGGCCGTGGGCATGAACAAGGTGGTGGCCGATGTAGATGCAGCCATGGCTAGAGTCAAGCATTACTCGGCCCCTGTTAATACCATCAGGTTGGGTTTCAAGAACCCCTGTTTGGAGACCGGTCTTTGTGCTGACTGCCGCTCACCACAAAGGATCTGCAATGCCTGGACTGTGATCCAGAATCAAATGATCCAGGGGCGTATCCACGTGAAACTCATAGGGGAACACCTGGGTTACTGAGGAAGTGTGCCGTGCACCCTTGTGAGCAGTACCTGGAGGAGACCCCAGCCTAGTCCCCGCAGGCCACGGCAGCCTTGAGGGCGTCCTCTGCGGAGCCCATGGCGTTTTCCGCTTCGATGCGAACCTCTTCCAGCCCGGAAGCCTGTAGTGCCTTGCGGGCATATTTGAGGGTCTCCTCTGCATAGGCCTCGGCATCAGCGCAACCGCACCTGGAGGCTGCCTTGAGGGTGTCTTGTGAGGCCTTGAGCAGATTCTGAGCGTACAGGCGGGCCTCATCCATGGAGTCCACGTTGTAGAGCCGCTTAGCATGGCTAAGTGCGTTGGCCGCAAACTCCTCGGCCTTGGTGCACTGCTCCTGGGTGTGTGCATTCTGGCTGCATGTCAGAAAAAAGAAGAGCCCCACAACCCAAACGCTTGTTGCTTTCATCTCTTCCCCCAAAGGCTTATCTTAGAGGGCCGACCCACCCACTCGGTGGGCTCCGCCCCCTGGCCCGAAGGCCAAAAGGAGAATACCCTCACCCAAAGGTGGTTGCAAGGCTACAGAGCCTCATCTTGACAACCACCTGGAATTCACCCCCAACTGGCCCCCATCATCTGATTTGGGTATCAGAAACACTGTAGGTTGCAAGAGCCGTTTCAGGCCAAAACCCGGGTTCTACAATCTGGAACTGAGATGGGTTTGACCCTGCAAGAGCATAAATGAGGATATTGTTACATGGCAAAGCTCCGGGGGTGTCACCTCCATGGGCTGATGATCCGGGCCAGGCTAGGATCACTTCCGGGTATTTCAAAGATGCTCTCTGATCCAATCCCAAAGATCTTCCAGGACCTGCTCTCTGTGGATATCATTGTGCAGCTCATGGTAACCGTTTCGGTAAACGCGCAGCTCCTTATCCCGAAGCAGGACCCTACCGTAGAAGATGCGGCTGGCCTCAGGATGTGCCAGTTTGTCAGCTCCGCCGTGAAGCAGAAGCAGGGGGAAAGGGAACTCTCTGGCGTGGGCCATGGTCCAGTTTCTTGCAGCCTGCATCTCGGCCCCGAATCTCGCTGAAGCCCTGTTGTGCACCAAAGGATCCCCTTTGTAACCCTTGACTACTTCAGGATCCCTGGAGAGCCTGGAGGCATCCAGGGGAATTCCAAAGGAAAGAGCAGGATAAATCCTGGAGATCACCTGTCCGGCGTTCAAGAGCCAGGCTGGCACAGGAGGTCTTCCCAGGGCCGGGGCAGAGGCTATTATGCCCCTTAGCCCCAGCAGGCCCCGCAATGCACATTCCAATACTATGAGACCTCCCAGGCTGTGCCCCATGAGAAAAAGGGGAGCCGGTGCCTCCATGGCCTCAACCATCCGCAGGAAACGCCTCAGATCCTCCCTAAACTGGGCCCAGGAGCTGATGTGGCCTCTGGGGCCGGGGGAGTGCCCATGCCCCCTGAGATCAAAGGCATAAAGGCCGCATCCTTCAGCCAGCAGCTTCTCCACAAGATACCCATACCTTCCACTGTGCTCCCCGAAACCGTGCACTATTACCAGGTTGGCCTGGACCTCTCCACCCGGCAGCCACCTCTGATAAAAGAGCTCCAAATCTCCTGATCCTGTGAAAGAACCCGTCTGGTGGCTCATATGTTCCTCCCAAATCAAGGAAGCCAGCCCCCATTGCTTCTGGGGGGCAAGGCCACCTTGAAGGCTAAAGCCCCTAAGTTGCCTGGATCCTGTAAGACTCTGGGATGAAAAAGCTCCTGGAAATCATATGGGAAACCGACTCCGTTGCCAAGCCAAAGGTGTCTCTGACAGTCTAGCCCCTGTTCAAGAAGCCCAATTCCGGCAGTTGAGCAGTGCTTTATTCAAAGAAAAAAATTCCCATATCAAATATTTGGCCCCCTTTTTTTGCCATTATCCAGAGATGGGCCGTCTCCAAGATCCGCCGGGCTTGAGTGCAGCTTGCTCAGTTTTATCCAGTAAATAAAGCCGTTAATCAACAAGACTCCGGCTCCCAAAGCCATCTGCAGAGGTCGGGTCAGCACCTCGGGATACAACAAAGCCACAAGGAACCGCTCCACAAAATCCCCTCCGTAAGCTTGTTCATTTGCCAGGAGTCTAAGCTTGTTCTCCAGAGGCGTCAAAGGACAGATCCAACCGCTCCATTCCACAATAACAGCCCAAAGAACCGAGGGCACATGCACCCAGGCCATCTTAGCCCAGCGAAATACCAGTAGGCCGCCCACAGCCACGAAAAGCACGAACAAAGCGTGTAAAACCACCACAAGGTCAGCTAGTAGCCCGTAAAACATGATCCTCAAGATCCGTCCCAAAATTCTCCCAATAACAAAAAGACCCTGGCCAAGTTCTCATCACTCAAAGCGGATGTCAAGAAGCTCCTTCCCCTGGAAAAAAGCTTGAACCCCAGGCCATGGCCGCTTCAGGGAACCGGGATCTGGATCTCCGGGGTTGCTCTTTCAGCCCGGGCGGTTGGAGCCAGGCTCAATTCGGTTGACTCTTCAAGAGTCCGGTGATTACACTCGGGCTGGAAAATGCTGGGGCGCTCAGGTTCCATTGGTTTTAGGTCAAACTCACAGCCAGGAAAGGAGCCTTCATTGAAGCAGGGAATGTGGATAGAGGAGATAGCTTCTGGAAGAAGGGTAAAGGGGCTCTTTTTGGCCAAGGAAAAGAAGGCCCTCAAGGGCAAGACAGGTAAGGAATACTTGCTTGTGCGATTGGCCGACAGGACCGGTGAGGTGGAGGCAAGGGTATGGGACCGGGTGGAGCAACTGGGAGCTAGGTTCAAGGCCGGGGATTTGGTGCACATCTCAGGGGATGTGTCTACGTACCAAGGGGTGATCCAGGTGAGGATCCTGGAGTTGGAAAAACATGGCAGCCTGCAACCCCAGCATCTAGAGGAGTTTGTGCCAGGGTACGCGGATCAGAGGCAACGATGTGCGAAGATGTTCTCTGAGCTGGAAGAGCTTCTGGATACAGTGGAAGCAGGACCCCTGAAGGCCCTAGCCCTGGACTTCCTGAGAGATCCAGAGCTTAGGGAGGGCTGGCTTCTGACTCCAGCGGCCAAGAGGCTTCACCACGCCAGGCTGGGAGGGCTATTGGAGCACACCTTATCGCTTTGCCGGATGATCTGTCTGGTTTCCAAGCATTACCCCATGCTCAGAAAGGACCTTCTGTTGGCAGGGGGAGTCATCCACGACGTTGGGAAAATAAGAGAGCTTCAGGCCCCTTGGAGGCCCGACTACACAACCGAGGGAAGGCTCTTGGGGCACATTGTGATGGGGCTCCAGATGCTGGATGAGCGTTTGGTGAGGCATCCTGAGATTTCCCTTGAGGAGGCTTTGCTGCTTAGGCACATGATAGCCAGCCACCACGGCCAGCTGGAGTTTGGCTCCCCCAAGAGACCCAAGACCCTGGAGGCCCTGGTGCTCTACATGCTGGACGATCTGGACGCCAAGGTGGATGCTTTTCAGGAGCACCTGAGAAAAGAGCATCTGGAAGAGGATGGTTGGACCTCTTATCATGCCATGTTCGAGAGATACCTGTATAGGGGAGCGGAAAAAGGGGTAGAAGAGGACAACCATGAGCCCCATGAACAAAGCCCTCCTTGAGGTTACTCATGGCCGGGCAGCAGGCCATGGGAGCTTCACTCAAAGGCTGAAGCAGGCGAAGGCTCTTTGATTCTTTTAGGGGCAAAGCTCCAAGGAGCTTGAGGCTAAACAATGATGGGGCCATGTGAAGGGGTGGTTTTTGCAAAAATTTTGAAGGTGAAAAAAAGAGGTTTTAGGAGAAGGCATTTCTTGGAAGAGCAAAAGGTGCAGAGTCGGGGGCCAAGAGAAGCTCTTAGGGTCAGGAAGATTCATCCCTGGGACGTCAGCCCCAAGGATGCCATCCAGATCCAGGAGACTCTGCGGCAACAGGTGGTGGTAAGGGGGACTGTGCGAGGCCTCAGATGGGTGGCCGGCTGCGATGTGGCCTATCATTTCTCAAAGCCCCAGTTGATAGGTGGAGTGGTGGTCTGGGATGTGATGCACAGGGTGGTCGTGGAATCTCATGTGGTGGAGGCCGAGGTCAGATTTCCATACATCCCAGGACTCTTGTCTTTCAGGGAGGTTCCGGTGCTCTTGGAAACCCTTCCCAAGATCAAAAGCAAGGTCCAGGTGGTTCTGGTGGACGGCCACGGGGCAGCCCACCCCAGGGGCATGGGCATGGCAAGTCATTTGGGGCTTCATCTGGATATACCGACAGTGGGATGCGCCAAGAACTCACTGGCGGGCAAATGGGAATTGCCCGGGCCCAGCAAAGGGGATCACTCTTGGATCTTCCTGAACGGGACCAAGGTGGGGGCGGTTTTGCGCACCAGAGACAGGGTGCGTCCTGTGTTTGTGTCTCCAGGCCACCGCATAGGACTGGAAGGAGCCTTGAGGGTGGTATTGTGCTGCTTAAATGGTAGAAGGATTCCAGAACCCTTGAGGGAGGCGCACATGCTGGTGGAAAGACTCAAGGGTCCAAGATCCATTTGATCTTATCCCCAGGTGCCCAAATGAGAGATATTAGAAAAAATGAGCCTCAGAGAGCTTTTCAATCATTGCCTGAGTCTGGGGCAAGCTTGGGTGGAGCTGTGCTGCAATCCCCAGGGACACTTGGAGTGATGCCCCTTTAGCCAGTTGTTCAAGCCTTGGGAACTGAGGGGCTATGCCTTGTACAAATCCGGCTCGCATCATGGAAAATCAGTGGATGGTGCGACTTAGTCCTTTTGCAGTCCAAGAGTGCCAAGGCAGGCCAGAGCCTTGAGGAACCCATGGGCCCGGGCAATAATAAAAAGAAAAAAACTGGAGAAGGGGCAATGAAAAGAAATTGGAACAGGGCGATCAAGACGGCTCTTGTGGGATTGCTCCTGGGTTCGCTTCTTGCCTGCAGCCAGTGGCAGGCTGCTCACGAAGATGCCAGAGAAACAGCCAAGAGGTGCAGCATCCAACCCACTGCTCCGGGCTGTGCCGAGGCGGGTTGGGGCAGGCCTGGTATGGGCTTTTGACTTCCAGGGGCGAGGGGCAATAATCGTTGACAACAGGTTCCACGGTTTCCTAATATACCCCCGCTTTGTTTTTCCTCTTTTTCCTTGGAAAGGAACTACTTCTCTGGCAGGGAAGAACTCTTGTGCTCCTGTACTAAATCAGAACCTCTGGATCGAACCTGGGACGACGAGCAGGTGATACCCCCGGAGCTGGGCCCAGACACAGCCTTTCTTTTTGATCGCATGACCAGGGATACCCTGGAGGCGGTTGGGGCCAGACCAGGGGCAAGAGTGCTGGATGTGGGCTGCGGCCGAGGCCTGGACCTGGCCTCCCAGTGGGACAAGAAAGCAGTGCTCATAGGCTGTGACCCCTCGGAAATCATGGTCAAAAGGGCCAAAGAAACCTTAGAGCACAAGGGTCTCAGGCCTCTTGTGGTGTGCTGCAGCGCCGAGAACCTGCCATTTTGTTCCAACAGCCTGGATCGGGTCTACTGCAAAGGAGCCATAGACCATTTCTATGACCCCCAAAGGGCGCTGCAAGAAATGGCAAGGGTACTTAGGCCTGGTGGGGGATTGGTGGTATCAGTAGCAAATTTTGAAAGCCTTGGATGCCGCCTGGGTCGGGTCTATAACCGGCTCCACAGAATCTTTACCGGAAAGGAGCTTCCAAGACCTCACTTCTGGGAGATCCCCAAAGATCACGTTTATCGTTTCCACAGGAAGCTGCTGGTGGGTTTCATGCCTCCAGAAGTGCACATTGTAGATCTTAGAGGTATTTCTCTGTTCTGGGGGGTTCCTGGCTGGGGGGCTTTTCTTAAGAGGCTCTCGCCAGGGACAAGGGGAATCTTGCTTTTTTTGCTGGATCGTCTGGCCAGAGTGTTCCCTTCTGTGGCTGACGTCATTGTCCTGAAGGCGCGCAAACCGGGAAAAATAAGGGAGGCACAGAACTCTCCCAAGGTGCTTGAGAGGATAAGAGGGGTGGAAATGAACGCTAACTCGAGAGTTCAGGGGTTGCTCATCTGCATGGGGACGGTGGTGGCCGCCATACTTTTTCTCATAGGAGTGTTCATGAAGAGCTACTGGGCCCTGGCAATACCCGTAGCCATAGGTTTTTTGTGGTTGCTGGGACTAGCCTTCTGGATAGGCTGGACCCTTCTGACCATTCGGGTGGAGCCTCCCAGGGAGTGAGGCCTGCCAGGCCATGCGAATTTGCCTGCTTTGTTACCGAGGGAATCCTTACTGTGGGGGGCAGGGCATATACCTTTACCACCTAAGCAGGGCCTTGTCAGCCTCGGGAAACCATGTGACCATTCTGGTGGGCCCGCCTTACCCTGAACCCACCCCTTGGGCCAGGGTGGAGAGGATCCCCAACAGGCAATACTGGGGCAAAAGAGGTCTTCTGACCGAGCAGGGAAATCCCATCAATGTGTTCAAGCCTCTGGAGTTTTTCGAATTTGCCACTTCCAGGCTGGGCTATTTTCCTGAGCCCCTGGCCTTCAGCCTAAGAGCATTCAAGAGGTTCAAGCTCCTGCACAAAGAAAAGCCCTTTGACGTGATTCATGATGTGGAGACACTGGGGTATGGTGTCTTGATGGCGCGCAAACTTGGTGTTATAGCGGTGGCCACCGTGCATCACCCCCTGAGTCTCGACATGGCAGCCCATCTGGCCAAAGCAGGATCCTGGAAGGAAAGGTATTACAACGTGGTATTTTTCCCTCTGATGATGCAGAAAATGGTGGCCCGAAGACTAGACGGGCTGATAACCGCATCTGAGGCTGGCAAGAGGGAAATCATTCAAAGTTTTTCCGTGAACCCGGCCAGAGTGCACCTGGTTTACACAGGCGTGGATCTGGAGAGATTCTCACCGGATCCAGATGTGCCCAGAGAACCCATGAAGATTCTCTTTGTGGGAAATGCCCAGGACCCCAGGAAAGGTATCAGGGTGCTCTTTGAGGCCATGAGGCTTTTGCCGCTATCGGTGAAACTGGACATAGTGGACCAGGGGGAACCAGAGAAAACCTATGCTCCCCAGCTTGTGCGGGCTATGGGGCTGAGCCAAAGGGTCAGGTTCACGGGGCGGGTACCTCTGGAAGAGCTGGTTCATCTGTACAGGAGAGCCTCCTTGCTGGTGCTGCCCTCCAGATTCGAGGGCTTCGGGCTTCCTGTGGTGGAGGCACTGGGCTGCGCCACTCCGGTGGTGGTCACAGAAGCAGGCTCTCTGCCTGAGGTGGTGGGCAAAGATCAGGGGGCTCTGACAGTGCCTCCCGAAGACCCCAAGGCCTTGGCCCTGGCCATTCACAGGATTTTGTCCCAGCCGGAAATGGGAAGACAAATGGGAAAACTCGGAAGGAAGAGGGTTGAGGCGCTATTTAGCTGGGAACGCACGGCCAGAGAGACCCTTGAAGTCTATGAAAGGGCAAGGCAAGGAGAATTCTCCAAGTAGGATGCCCATTATAGGTTTCTGGGGAGCAACGAGTGTCAGTACGTTGGTTGGAAGGGAGAAAGGGAATCAGGGCGCTTCCTGAGAAAGCATTACGGGGCAAAGCATGTCATGGAGCAGTGGCTCATCGTGGGCATTTTCAAATCATGGAACAAGGGCTGAGTCCAGTTCTTGGGGAAGGGTGCTGTGAAGGACCAACGCAGACCACTTAACATCTGTCTTCTCACATACAGAGGAAATCCTTTTTGCGGGGGCCAGGGTGTGTACGTCCAGTATCTGGCCCAGGAGCTGGTTCGTCTAGGGCACAGTGTGCGTGTTATATCTGGTCCGCCCTACCCATGGCTCCCAGAGGGAGTGCAACTTCACAAGGTGGAAAGTCACATTTTTTTTGGGTACTCCAGCTCCCAGATTCTGGCCAACACGCCCCTCAAAAGACTCTTGAGCCCATTGAATTTTTACGAATTCTCTTCCTCCCGCATAGGGGTTTTCCCGGAAATAAGGGCCTTTAGCTTCAGAGCCTATGAAAGGCTCAGAGAAATGCTTCAGAAGGAAACCCTGGATGTTATCCACGACAACCAATGCCTAGGTTATGGTTTCTTGCTCATGAAGGCCTTTTCAGTTCCCCTGGTGGCCACCATTCACCATCCTTTGAGCATAGACAGGAGGACCTGGTTCGAGACACCCAGCGGACTTCGTCAGAAGATAAAAATGCTGCTTTATTATCCGCTTGTCATGCAGAGAATCGTGGCGGCTAACATGGACAGAATAGTCACGGTCTCACAGGATGCCTCCATTCAGATCCAGAGGGATTTCAAGATCCCTGCACAGAGGATCCGGGTGGTTTACAACGGCCTGGACACAGATGTTTTCAAGCCCCTGCCCCAGCAACAGAGGGTCCCCAAACGAATTCTTTTTGTGGGCAATGTGGCGGATCGAAAGAAGGGGATTCTTTATCTCCTGCAGGCCATGGCCGAGGTGGACTCTGCAGCCCACCTGGTCATAGTGGATGGCGGCACTCCAACGCGGGTATCGGCATGGGATCTGGTAAAGGCATTGGGCCTGGACAACAGGGTAAGTGTGACGGGCAAGATAGGGAGGGAGGAATTGGTAAGACTTTATTGCTCGGCCCAGCTGGCCGTTGTGCCCTCCCTTTACGAAGGATTTGGATTTCCGGCTGCCGAGGCCATGGCCTGCGAGGTACCGGTGGTAGCCACGACAGCAGGGGCCTTGCCCGAGGTGGTGGGCAGGGACCAAAGCTGCGGTACTTTGGTGCCCCCTCGTGATCCCCACGCCCTTGCCCAGGCACTAAATGCACTGCTTGCCCAGCCCGGGAAATGCTTGGAGATGGGCAAGGCAGGGCGCAGAAGGGTGCTGACTCATTTCACCTGGCGAAAGGCAGCAGAGCAGTTGGTGGACATATACAGAGAGATGAAGATTGCTTACCATTAGCCTCAAGACATTCTCCCCAAAGCCGGGTGATTGGATCCTGGATGCCGGCTGCGGAGAGGGTCGTCATAGCTTTGCCCTCCACCGCATGGACTGCAAGGTTTTTGCCCTGGACATGGATCTGACTTCCCTGCGTAAGGCCCAGTACGTGCTAAGGGAGATGGACAAAAGAGGGGAGGGACGGGGTAAGTACCTTGTGCTCAGGGGGGATAACCTGGCCCTTCCTTTTGGCCAGAACACATTTCACAGAATAGTCTGTGCGGAAGTCCTGGAACACATCCCAGATGATCGTGGGGCAGTATTGGAGCTGGTCAGGGTTCTCAAGCCGGGCGGCCTGATGGCCGTCACGGTCCCCACCTCATTCACAGAGGTTGTTTATGGAAAACTCTCCCCCGCATATTTCAGGACGCCGGGCGGCCACATCAGGATTTACAGCCCTTGGCAAATCTCGAGGCTCCTCACCAGTTGCGGGCTGAAAATAATATCAATAGGCTTTGCCCACTCCTTCCACAGTCTTTACTGGGTGTTGAGGTGCCTATGCGGGCTCCATGACCAAGAGGCCTTCATACCCAGGCTATACCATCGTTTCTTGCACCAGGTGGTACTGCATCCCAGACTGAGCCGCTTCGAGCACTCCTGCAACTACCTTTTTCCCAAGAGCATGGTGCTCTATGCCCAGAGGCATTCACCAAGGGGATAGGGATCAGGTCTTCTTCATCTTATCCATGATCTCCTCCACCTCCCTGGCTCCCTTTTCATAGAGGGCTGCCTCATCAGGGGCAAGATAATGTAATAGCCTCAAGAATTCCCCTGCATGGACCCTTTCCTCATCGGCAATGTCCCTCAGAACCTCTATGGCAAGGGGGTCCTCAATGGACTCTGCAAGCTGAATGTAGAGTTGAACTGCTTCATACTCTGCTGCCACCATGAAGCGGATGGCACGTATCAGCTCTTCTTTGGTCAGTTTTCGATCATTGGCCAGCCCAGAGAAAGCAGAACCAAACTCAGGCATGGTTCACCTCCTAATCTTCAGAAATTCTCCAGGATCTCCTTTACCTTCCTGGCTAGTGCATCAGGGGCAAAAGGCTTGGACAGGAAATGGGCGTTATCCTCCATGGGGCCCAGGCCTTGCAAGGCTTCCTCGGTATACCCCGAGATATAAAGCACTCTTGTGCCAGGCCTTCTGGACCTGACTTTCTTGCTCACTTCCTGGCCGCTCAAGCCTGGCATCACCATGTCCGTGATCAAAAGATGTATGGGCCCCTTATGGGTTTCCTCTATCTGGCAGGCCGTGATGCCGTCTTGGGCTTCAAGAACAGTATAGCCTTTGGACCTGAGCACCGAGCAGACAAGCTTCCTGACCATCTCTTCGTCTTCTGCCACCAGCACGGTCTGGGAACCCGACCAGGTTCCCACCATGGAGCTGCCCCCTGTGGTGCCAAGAAGTTCGGCCCCCTCGACGGCCGGGAAGTACAAGGTGAAAGCTGCTCCATGGCCCGGTGAGCTCTCCACCTCTATCCAGCCCTCGCTTTGAGTAACTATACCATAAACAGTGGCCAGCCCGAGCCCGGTCCCCTTCTCCTTGGTGGTAAAAAACGGCTCGAATATCTTCTGTTTTGTCTGTTCATCCATTCCTACACCGGTGTCTGAAAACTTGAGGGTGACGTATGGGCCTGGTGGAAGAGTCCACTTGCGTGAGCTTAAAAATGCGGCTCCTCACAAGAATTTGTGGGTTAACTGTGGCATAGGGAGCTTGCCCAAGCCGTGGTAGAGAGCGAGTTTAAAA